>NZ_JBFBMD010000004.1:0-228801 GCF_040686915.1 Rhodococcus sp. NPDC077669
ACGCCCGGTCCCATTCCGAACCCGGAAGCTAAGCCCTCCAGCGCCGATGGTACTGCACTCGACAGGGTGTGGGAGAGTAGGACACCGCCGAACACCCGTTGTAAGAAGGGGACCCACTTGGTGGGTCCCCTTTTTGCGTTTGTACCCGAAAATCCGAAAGGACGCCCGTGTCGGAAGACAACAACGATCGTCGCCCCTCCCGAGCAGACGGTGGCAATCGCCCCAACGAGTCCCGAGATCGCAACCCCCGCGCTCAGGACCGTCGCGCCGACCCGCGTCGTTCGGACGGTCCTCCCCGCAGGCGTGGTGGGGAAGGTGGGTTCTCCGGCGATCGCCGCGGGAACAGCGCATCGTCCGACCGTCGACCCCCGCGGCCAGACGAGCCGGATCTGCCCGACGAGGTCGAAGCCGGGCAGCTGGAGCCGGCAGTGCGCCGGGATCTGCTGAGCTTGGACAAGAACAATGCCACTGCTGTGGCCCGTCACCTCGTGATGACCAGCCGCCTGCTCGACGACGATCCGCAGTTGGCGCTGCTGCACGCGCGCGCTGCTCGTCAGCGGGCCGGCCGCATTGCCGTCGTACGCGAGACAGCCGGTATCGCGGCGTATCACGCGGGTGAATGGGCGGAGGCTCTGTCGGAACTGCGGGCGGCACGTCGAATGGCCGGCGGCCCCGGCCTCATCGCGGTCATGGCCGACTGCGAACGCGGACTCGGGCGCCCCGAGCGGGCCATCGAACTCGGTCGCAGCGACGAAGCGCGGGAACTGACCGGTGAAGAGGCGTCGGAACTTCGGATCGTCGTTGCCGGCGCTCGCATGGATCTCAACCAGTACGACCAGGCCGTCGTCACCCTCCAGACTCCCGATCTCGACGCGTCCCGGTCGGGTACGGCTGCGGCTCGTCTGTTCTACGTCTACGCCGATGCGCTCGTTGCTGCCGGTCGCGTCGACGAAGGTGTGAAGTGGTTCCTCAACGCTGCCGCGGCGGATGTCGATGGAGAAACCGACGCAGAAGAGCGGGTCGAGGAGTTGTCCGGGGGCAGTCGGTGACATTACTGCGCGACGCCCACGACGTTCTGCTGCTCGACCTCGACGGCACCGTCTACGCCGGCAAGGAACCCATTCCGGGTGCAGTGGAGGCGCTTTCGGGTGGTTCCGAGAAGCAGTTCTTCGTCACCAACAATGCCAGTCGCGCACCGAGCGATGTCGCCGAACACCTCCGCGAACTCGGTTTCGACACCACAGCGGAATTTGTCGTCACCAGTTCCGAAGCAGCAGCCCGAGTACTCGCGGACAGACTCGATCCTGGCTCACGCGTCCTCGTCGTCGGTACCGACGCCTTGGCGACCGAGATCGAGAAGGTGGGATTGACGCCGGTGCGCTCTGCCGACGACCAGCCGGTTGCGGTGGTTCAGGGACATTCGGTCGATACAGGGTGGCCCATGTTGGCCGAGGCGGTGCTGGCTGTGCGTGCGGGCGCGCTGTGGGTCGCGACCAACGTCGATGCGACTCTTCCGACCGAGCGCGGCCTCGTTCTCGGCAACGGTTCGATGGTGGCAGCAGTGCGCAATGCCACCGACGTCGAGCCCATCGTTGCAGGCAAGCCCGCGGCTCCCATCATGCGTGACGCCGTCGAGCGAAGTGGTGCCAAGTCGGCGCTCGTGGTCGGGGACCGGCTCGATACCGATATAGCAGGCGCGAACGAAGCTGCCCTCCCGTCGCTGTTGGTCCTGACGGGTGTCAGTACCGCTGCAGAGTTGCTTCGTGCTCCGAAGCACCTGCGTCCCACTCACATCGGTAGTGATCTCGGGGTTCTGAACAAGGACGAGTCGGCGTCCGAGGTAGCCGGTAAGGATGGCTGGACGGTCGGCATCGACGACGAGGTCCTGTCCGTGCGGTTCGAGGGTGCTGCCGAGATGGATGCCTTCGAGGGTCTGCTCGCCGTCCTCGATATTGCGTGGTCGGGTTCGGAATTCTCGGACGTTCGCTTCGACGGGGATGGACTCGCCGATCTGCGCTCGTTGTTGGGTTGTTGACACGGGTTCGTGCAGTCGGCCGCGAGCGGGCGTTGGTCGGACCCATCCGATAGCGTGAGAGGTGATGAGCGCGTCGATTCCACTCCCAGGACAACACCGGCCGAACGCGGCCGGCGAACAGTCGTCCGCAGATCCGGACAGCATCAGGGCCGAGATGTCGTCGCTGCTCGCGCAGCTCACCATCGGGTCGGAGGCAGGCCTCGACTCGGAGGCCGTCGATTCCGACGCCCTGGCGCGTGATGCGAGTGTGCTGGACCGGGCCCACGAAGTGCTGGTTCGGGCCTTGACGACCGTCGACAAGACCTGACGTGGCCCGTCGCGCACGTGTCGACGCAGAACTGGTCCGTCGTGGATTGGCCAGATCTCGTGAACACGCCTCCGAACTCATCGAAGCAGGCCGGGTGAAGATTGCCGGAACCGTGGCTTCGAAGCCCGCTACCGCCGTCGAGCCGGGCACTCCGCTGTTGGTGGCCGAGGAAGACAACGAAATCAGCTGGGCGTCTCGCGGCGCGCACAAACTGCTCGGTGCCCTCGACGCGTTCGAGCCACTGGGTCTGACCGTCGAGAACGCGCGGTGTCTCGACGCCGGTGCCTCCACGGGAGGTTTCACCGACGTTCTGCTCAGTCGCGGTGTGCGCGAGGTCGTTGCGGTCGACGTGGGTTACGGCCAGCTCGTGTGGCGGCTGCAATCCGACGAACGCGTGCACGTCATCGATCGCACCAATGTGCGTTCGATAGATGCCGACACGATCGGGGGCCCGGTCGACGTCATCGTGGCAGACCTGTCGTTCATCTCTCTGAAACTCGTTCTTCCCGCTTTCGTCGCGTGCTCCACGTCGGGTACCGACATGGTGTTGATGGTCAAGCCTCAATTCGAGGTCGGCAAGGATCGTGTCGGTTCCGGCGGCGTCGTGCGAGACCCGGCGCTGCGGGCGGAGGCCGTCGAGGACGTCGCGAATGCCGCGCTTGCGTCGAACCTGCGAGTCGAGGCGGTCGCCGCAAGCCCACTGCCGGGACCTTCGGGCAACGTCGAGTACTTTTTGTGGCTGAAGGCGGGCGCAGGTGACGGTTCGCCGCGTACCGACGTGGACGTCACCGAGTTGGTCCGTCACGCGATCGAGGAAGGACCACAGTGACTCCGTCCCATGCAGCACCGACACAGGAGTCCGTTCGGGAGATTCTTCTCGTCGCACACCCCGGCCGGCCCGACATCGCCGAGACGGCGCGCCGAGTGGGCAAAGTGTTCGACGAAGCAGGCATCTGCCTGCGGGTTCTCGTCGACGAAGTGGAACCGTCCAAGATCGAGGCATCGGACACCGAGGAACACGACCATGTGTTCGTGGCGGACATGAGGCTCAACGTCGTCGAGTTCGGTCCCGATGCGGCCGCCGGGTGCGAGATGGTTCTGGTTCTCGGCGGTGACGGAACGTTCCTGCGCGCAGCCGAGCTCGCACAGGCGGCCGACATCCCGGTTCTCGGTATCAACCTCGGCCACGTGGGGTTTCTCGCGGAGGCCGAGGCCGACCATCTCGAGGACGCGCTGGCGCGTGTCATGGCCGGCAACTATCGCATCGAACAGCGGATGACGCTGGACATTGCCATCCGAGTGGGCGACCAGGTCGTCGAGCGTGGGTGGGCCTTGAACGAGGCGAGCATCGAGAACGGTTCCAGGCTCGGGGTCCTCGAGGTCGTTCTCGAAGTGGACGGGCGTCCGGTCTCCGCGTTCGGCTGCGACGGAGTGCTCGTGTCGACACCCACGGGGTCGACGGCATATGCGTTCTCTGCAGGCGGGCCGGTGGTGTGGCCGGAACTCGAAGCCATACTGGTCATCCCGAGCAACGCCCATGCCCTCTTCGCGCGTCCGCTCGTCACCAGCCCCGAGTCGATCATCGCCGTCGAGATCGATGCCGGCGGACACGATGGTTTCGTGTTCTGCGACGGCCGCCGCACATTGGGGTTGCCGGCGGGAGCACGCGTCGAGGTCGTGCGGGGAGCATCGCCCATCAAGTGGGTTCGCCTGGATTCGGCACCGTTCGCCGATCGCATGGTCAAGAAATTCGAACTGCCCGTGACCGGGTGGCGGGGGAGAGCGAGGTAGGGATGCTCGAAGAGATTCGGATCGACAGCCTCGGAGTCATCTCCGGTGCGAGCGCACAATTTCACGAGGGGTTGACGGTTCTCACCGGCGAGACCGGTGCGGGCAAGACGATGGTGGTCACCAGCTTGCATCTGCTGTCGGGTGCACGCGCCGATGCAGGTCGGGTGCGGCTCGGTGCCCAAAGGGCCGTGGTCGAGGGTCGATTCAGCACCGACACCGCCTCGGAACAGGTGATCGAGGACGTCGAGAAGGTGCTCGAATCCTCGGGAGGTCAACGCGACGAAGACAATTCGATCATCGCCGTGCGAACGGTCAATTCGGACGGCCGCTCACGTGCACATCTGGGTGGACGAAGCGTCCCCGCATCGGTGCTGTCGAACTTCACCGATTCGCTGCTGACAGTGCACGGCCAGAACGATCAGTTGCGGCTGCTGCGCCCCGATCAGCAACTCGGTGCACTCGACAGATTCGCCGGTGATTCGGTTGCCTCTCTGGTGGCGAAGTATCGCGCCGCCCGTAAGACGTGGCTCGACGCACGCAACGAATTGATCGACCGCACCGAACGCAGCCGTGAATTGGCTCAGGAAGCGGACCGGCTGCAGTTCGGCCTGCAGGAGATCGACTCCCTGGCACCGGAGCCGGGTGAGGATCGCTCCGTGGCCGAGGATGTGCGCAGGCTCGGCGACCTCGATTCGCTGCGGGAAACCGCCGAGGGTGCCGCCGCGGCTCTCGTCGGGAGTACCGAGGAGGCGTCGGACACCACGTCTGCGCTGTATCTGTTGGGCGAGGCACGATCGCGTCTCGAACACGCCGACGATGCTGCTCTCACAGAACTGCTGCCCCGGTTGAACGACGCGATGGCCGTCGTCGGCGACGTCGGTGCCGACCTGACCACGTATCTGTCGGATCTCCCGTCGGATCCAGGAGCTCTCGACACGATCCTGAACCGGCAGGCCGAGCTGAAGTCTTTGACGCGCAAGTACGCCGCCGACGTCGACGGTGTCATCGCGTGGGCCGAGGACGCTCGCGAACGTTTGTCTCGGATCGATACCTCTGCCGACGCGCTCGCGGAGCTGAGTGCGCGTGTCGAGTCGGCTGCGGTCGATGTAGCGGCGGCCGCGTCCAAGCTCAGCGCTGCCCGGTCGAAAGCGGCGACGAAGCTGTCCAAAGCCGTCAGCGTCGAGCTGGCCGGACTGGCGATGGGAAAAGCCAAGCTGCAGATAGATGTTCGATCGCTGCCGGCCGGACCGTCGGACACGGCACCGATCGTCGTCGACGGTACCGAGTTGCATGCGGGTAGTACCGGGGTCGAGGAGGTCGAGTTCCGGTTGTCCGCGCACGACGGCGCCCAGGCGTTGCCGATCAGCAAGAGCGCGTCGGGCGGCGAGCTCTCGCGGGTGATGTTGGCGCTCGAGGTGGTGCTGGCGGGTTCCGACAAGGGCGCGACGATGGTGTTCGACGAGGTCGACGCCGGAGTCGGTGGTCGGGCAGCGGTCGAGGTCGGTCGTCGGCTCGGTCGGTTGGCTCGTACCCATCAGGTCATCGTCGTCACCCACCTGCCGCAGGTGGCTGCGTTTGCGGACACGCATCTGGTGGTGGACAAGACCGACGCCAAGAAGGGGGCGGCGAACAGCGGAGTCCGGACGCTGTCGTCCTCGGAACGCGTCGTCGAACTCGCCCGGATGCTCGCTGGGCTCGACGACACCGAGACCGGTCGCGCACACGCCGAAGAGCTGTTGGCCACCGCAAACGCGGATCGAGCCGCCCTGTAACTTTTGGTGCTGATGTGATCAGTGTGGTAGTTGTTTCGGCGCGCCTCCATGGCCGGGCGTGTCGATCGGGTCATCATGGTGGGCATGAAGATGCCGGCACTGCTGTCACGTAGTCAGGATTCGCTGCCCGGAATCACCGGGATCGCGCGAGTCGATCGCAACACGGCCAAGCTGCTCAAGCGGGTCGGCCCCGGCGACATCGTCGTTCTGGACGAGCTCGATCTGGACCGGTTGACCGCAGATGCGCTCGTCGAGGCCGGGGTGCTCGCGGTCGTCAACGCGTCGCCGTCGATCTCCGGCCGCTATCCCAACCTCGGCCCCGAGGTCATCGTCGCCAACGGGATCACCTTGATCGACTCGGCCGGCACCGAGATCTTCAAGAAGATCAAGGACGGCACCAAGATCCGGCTCAACGACGGTGGCGTCTACACCGGCGATCGCCGCCTCGCCAAGGGTGAGGAGCAGAGCGAAGCCGAGATCTCGGACAAGATGATCGAGGCCAAGACCGGGCTGGTCGACCATCTGGAAGCGTTCTCGGGCAACACGATCGAGTTCATTCGGACCGAGAGTCCGTTGCTGATCGACGGCGTCGGGGTACCGGACATCGACATCGACCTCAAGGGTCGTCACGTCGTGATCGTTGCCGACGGGCCGGGGCACGCGGAGGACCTGAAGAATCTGAAGCCGTTCATCAAGGAGTACTCGCCCGTCATCATCGGCGTCGGTGCGGGCGCGGACACAGCGATGAAAGCGGGACACCGCCCGGATCTGATCGTCGGCGATCCGGAGGACGTCACGGCGCAGACACTCAAATGTGGTGCAGAAGTGGTACTTCCGGCCGATTCGGACGGACACGCGCAAGGTCTCGAACGCATCCAGGATCTCGGTATCGGTGCCATGACCTTCCCGGCGACCGGTGCTGCTGCAGACCTCGCACTACTGTTGGCCGACCACCACGGTGCGTCGCTGATCGTGTCGGTCGGTAGCCCGGCAAGCCTGGACGAATTCTTCGATCGCGGACGACGCAACACCAACCCGGCCGCGTTCATGACGCGTCTGAAGGTCGGTGCCAAGCTGGTCGACGCCAAGGCGGTGGCCACGCTGTACCGAAGCCGCGTGTCGGGCGGTGCAATTGCCCTGCTCATTCTCGCTGCGCTCGTTGCGGTGATCGTGGCGTTGGCCGTCTCCAACATCGGCGGCGAATCCTTGGATTGGGCGATCGATCTGTGGAACCGATTCGCACTGTGGTTCCAGGGGTTGCTTTCGTGATTTCGCTTCGCCAACATGCCATTTCGCTGGCTTCCGTGTTCGTTGCGTTGGCCATCGGCATCGTCCTCGGCTCGGGCCTGCTGTCCAGCGGACTGGTCTCGGGTCTGCGAGACGACAAGACGGGTCTCGAGAATCAGGTCGACGATCTGCAGTCGACCAACAATCAGCTCGGCGAGCAGCTGAACTCGGCCGACGGTTTCGATGCGGCGGTCTCGGGTCGAGTACTCCGAGACACCCTCGTCGATCGCAGTGTCGTGGTCATCACCACGCCCGATGCAGATCCCGGCGATGTCGACGGAGTCACGCGTTCGATCGGGGCGTCCGGTGCCACGGTCACGGGTCGGGTGTCGCTGACGGATTCGTTCGTGTCCGCGGCGAACGGCGACGATCTGCGCACGCGACTGACCAACGTCATTCCGGCCGGTGTGCAGTTGCGTACCGGGGCGGTCGACCAGGGAAGTCTGGCGGGCGACCTGCTGGGCTCGGTGTTGCTGCTCAATGCGCAGACGGCGCAGCCGCAATCGACCCCCGAGGAGCTGTCTCTCGCGCTCGAGACGTTGCGTAGCGGCGGGTTCATCGCTTACGACAACGGTGCGGTCGCGCCGGCGCAGTTGGCCGTGGTGGTCACCGGTTCGGGTGCCTCGGATGTCGAGGACGGCAACCGCGGTGCCATCGTCGCTCGCTTCGCCGGAGCTCTCGATTCACGTGGAGCAGGTGCGGTACTGGCAGGTCGTTCCGGTGCGGCCGAGGGCAACGGCTCGATCGCAGTAGTACGAGCCGACTCGGCGTTGTCGTCTGCGCTCAGCACGGTGGACAACGTGGATCGTGAAGCAGGCCGAATCACCACGGTTCTCGCCCTGGCGGAGCAACTGGACGGTGCGTCGGGCCGCTACGGCACCGGAGCGAACGCGAACGCCGTCACCGTGGGAGCGCCGGTGAGCTGATCGGCTCTCGCGTCGAATACGCGTGTCGTTGGCGGTGAGGTACGTACTGGTGTTACCGTGAAGTCCCGTGGGTAGCAGGCCCAATTTCCACGCTTTACCTCTCTTATCAGCCCCCTGATAGGAGCAAGCCCTGCAGACTCGTCACGGGAGCCTCATTGTCACGCCTTCAGTCGCGTTCCGACACCAAGCACATCTTCGTCAGCGGAGGCGTCGCGTCTTCGCTCGGAAAAGGTCTGACGGCGTCCAGCCTCGGCCAGCTACTGACCGCACGCGGCTTGCGCGTGACCATGCAGAAGCTCGATCCGTATCTCAACGTCGATCCCGGCACGATGAACCCGTTCCAGCACGGTGAAGTCTTCGTCACCGAGGACGGCTCGGAGACGGACCTCGATGTCGGCCATTACGAGCGCTTCCTCGACCGTGATCTGTCCGGATTCGCCAATGTGACCACCGGCCAGGTCTATTCGACGGTCATCGCCAAGGAGCGTCGCGGCGAGTACCTCGGCGACACCGTTCAGGTCATTCCGCACATCACCGACGAGATCAAACGTCGCATCCTGGCCATGAACGGTCCCGACCTCCAGGGCCACCAGCCGGACGTCGTCATCACCGAAATCGGCGGCACCGTCGGCGATATCGAATCGCAGCCGTTCCTCGAAGCGGCGCGGCAGGTCCGTCACGACGTCGGCCGCAACAACGTGTTCTTCCTGCACGTATCGCTGGTTCCGTTCCTGGCACCGTCCGGTGAACTCAAGACCAAGCCCACCCAGCACTCCGTCGCAGCACTGCGCAGCATCGGCATTCAGCCCGACGCGTTGATCCTGCGGTGCGACCGCGACGTGCCGCCTGGGCTCAAGAACAAGATTGCGCTGATGTGCGACGTCGACGTCGACGGCTGCATCTCCACACCCGACGCCCCGTCGATCTACGACATCCCCAAGGTGTTGCACAAGGAAGGCCTCGACGCCTACGTCGTCCGGCAGCTCGGTCTGCCGTTCCGTGACGTCGACTGGACCATCTGGGGCGGACTGCTCGAGCGCGTCCACCAGCCCCGCGAAACCGTGCGCGTCGGTCTCGTCGGCAAGTACGTGGACCTGCCCGACGCCTACCTCTCGGTCACCGAGGCGCTGCGTGCCGGTGGATTCGCTCATCGCGCCAAGGTCGAGATCAAGTGGGTTCCGTCCGACGAGTGCTCGACGCCTGCGGGGGCTCAGGCTGCGTTGGGTGATGTCGATGCCGTGCTCATTCCCGGCGGATTCGGCATTCGCGGTATCGAGGGCAAGCTCGGTGCCATCGGGTTCGCTCGTACCCGCAAGATTCCACTGTTGGGGTTGTGCCTCGGTTTGCAGTGCGTCGTCATCGAGGCGGCTCGTTCGGTCGGCCTGACCGATGCCAATTCGGCCGAGTTCGATCCGGATACCAAGGATCCGGTGATCTCCACGATGGCCGATCAGGAGGACGCTGTTGCCGGCGATGCCGACCTCGGAGGCACCATGCGTCTCGGTGCCTACCCCGCGACGCTGCAGAAGGGTTCGGTCGTCGCGGCGTCGTACGGCACCGAGAACGTCTCGGAGCGGCACCGTCACCGTTACGAGGTCAACAATGTCTACCGTGATCGAATTGCCAAGAGCGGCTTGGTCTTCAGCGGCACGTCCCCGGACGGTCATCTGGTCGAGTTCGTGGAGTTGCCGGCATCGGTGCACCCGTTCTTCGTTGCTACCCAGGCGCATCCCGAGCTCAAGAGCCGACCTACCCGTCCGCATCCGCTGTTCGCATCGCTGATCAACGCAGCACTGAAGTACAAGGCTGCCGAGCGGCTGCCGGTCGACATTCACGGTGACACCGCTGCGGCCGAGAAGTCGGACGCCGAGGCCGAGACCGTCGGATGAGCGAGGACTCCAGACACGAATTCGCGACGCTCGGTTCGGAGGTTCCGTACTCCGGCGCAATCCTCGCGCTGCGGCTCGATCAGGTGGCGATGCCGAACGGGCGTCGCGCCGAGCGAGAAGTGATCGAGCATCACGGCGCAGTCGGCATTCTTGCCGTCGACGATCAGGACCGCGTGGCGATGATCGAGCAGTACCGGCACCCCATCGGGCGTCGTCTCTGGGAGCTGCCCGCGGGCCTGCTCGACGAGCCGGGGGAGGAGCCCGTGCTGGCGGCGCAGCGCGAACTGGCCGAGGAGACCGGTCTCGCGGCCGGGAAGTGGTCGGTGTTGGTGGACGTGTTGGCCTCGCCCGGATTCACCGACCAAGCCGTACGCATTTTCCTCGCCGAGGATCTGAGTGAGGTCGATCGCCCGGAGGCACACGACGAGGAGGCAGACATCGAGCTGTCCTTCGTGCCGATGGACGAGGCCGTCCGTCGTGCGTTGGCAGGAGAGATCGTCAACGCCTCGGCCGTGTCGGGAGTGCTCGCGTTGGCGGCAGCTCGTGCCACCGGCACCGAGTTGCGTCCGGCCGACGCCCCGTGGGCGGATCGACCCACGGCATTCGAGTCTCGGAAGAGTTCACGAAAGTAGCCACCGTGATCGGCGATCAGATTGCGACGTATCTCGATCATCTTGTGGTCGAGCGCGGGTCGGCACCGAACACGGTGTCGTCGTACCGTCGCGATCTGGTGCGGTACGAGCGGTTTCTGAGTGGTTACGGAATTTCCGATCTGGCCAAGGTGACCGAGAACGACATCACCGAGTTCGTGCTGTACCTCCGGCGCGGCGACGACGAGTTCCCGGCTCTCGCAGCCAGTTCGGCGGCTCGAACGCTGATCGCCGTGCGTGGTCTGCACCGCTTTGCCCTGGCCGAGGGCATGGTGGAGCGCAACGTCGCGATCGAGGTGAAGCCGCCGCAGCCGGCCAAACGACTACCGAAGTCGCTGCCCGTCGACCAGGTCGTGGCGCTGCTGGAATCGGCGTCCATCGCCGGTCCCGATGCGCCGCGTGGGCTGCGAGATCGGGCACTGCTCGAACTGCTGTACTCCACCGGCGCGCGCATCTCCGAGGCCGTCGGTCTGGATGTGGACGACATCGACACCGAGGCTCGCTCGGTGCTCCTGCGCGGTAAAGGCGGGAAACATCGAGTCGTCCCGGTGGGGAGGCCGGCCATCGAGGCGGTCGACGCGTACCTCGTGCGCGGTCGTCCGGGGCTCGTCGCCCGCTCGAATCCGGCGCTGTTTCTCAATGTGCGCGGTGGTCGACTGTCGCGGCAGAGCGCCTGGCAAGTGCTGCAGGACTCCGCGCAGCGGGCCGGAATCACGGCCGGGGTGTCACCGCACGTGCTCCGGCACTCGTTCGCAACGCACCTACTCGACGGCGGTGCCGACGTCCGTGTCGTGCAGGAGTTGCTCGGCCACGCGTCGGTGACCACGACACAGATCTACACCCTCGTCACCGTCACGACGTTGCGTGAAGTGTGGGCGGGTGCGCACCCGCGAGCGCGCTAGCACGCGGTCGGCAATCGTGTGTCAGCGTGTCCGACGACAATGCCGTCGCGTCAAGCGGTAGCGTTTGCGTGAACTACTCGAAGACGAACGGGACAGGGGAGCGCTGGAACGTGTCGACACCGCAGCCGCCAGCGGCGGAGTCAGCCTCGGAACCGTCGTGGGGCGTGCAGCACGCCGCCACCCCCGATACCGGCGAAACGCATTCGTCTCATCCGCACAGCGATGGCGCTCTTTTCCATACACGTCAACCGGAATCCAGTCGGGAGACACGCGACATCATTCCTGCTCCGAACGAGCTCGGGCCCACCGGTCGCAAGACGAGGCCGGTTCCCGATCCGCAGCCGCTGGCCAGTCACGGCCCGGCCAAGATCATCGCGATGTGCAACCAGAAGGGTGGCGTCGGCAAGACGACGTCGACCATCAATCTCGGTGCCTCGCTGGCCGGTTACGGCCGTCGCGTGCTGCTCGTCGACCTCGACCCACAGGGCGCACTGTCCGCGGGATTGGGCGTCGCACATCACGAACTCGATCTGACGGTCTACAACCTCCTCGTGGAGGCGAAGGTGTCGGCCGACGACATCATCATGCGGACTCGCGTCGACAATCTCGATCTGATGCCGAGCAACATCGACCTGTCGGCCGCCGAGATCCAGCTGGTCACCGAGGTGGGTCGTGAGCAGACGCTCGGACGGGTACTGCACCCCATTCTCGACCGCTACGACTACGTGCTCATCGACTGCCAGCCCTCGCTCGGCCTGCTGACGGTCAATGCGCTGACCTGTGCCGACGAAGTCCTCATTCCGATGGAGTGCGAGTACTTCAGTCTTCGCGGCCTGGCTCTCCTCAACGACACCGTCGAAAAGGTGCGCGATCGGCTCAACCCGCGACTGAAGCTGGCGGGCATCGTTGTGACGATGTTCGACGCCCGCACGCTGCACTCGCGCGAGGTGATGACGCGGGTGGTCGAGGTGTTCGGCGACGTCGTCTACGACACCGTGATCACTCGCACGGTCCGGTTCCCCGAGACCAGCGTCGCCGGTGAGCCGATCACTACCTGGGCTCCCAAATCCGGCGGCGCGCAGGCGTACCGCGCTCTTGCGCGCGAGGTGATCTACCGGTCGGGTCCGTGACGATCGACGCTGCCGACGAGGCCCCGATCGAGGTTCCCGCCGACGCGGACCCGTCGAAATTTCGGGTTCGGTTGCTCAACTTCGAGGGCCCGTTCGATCTGCTGCTGTCGCTGATCAGTCAGCACCGCATGGATGTCACCGAGGTGGCGCTGCACACCGTCACCGACGATTTCATCTCGTTCACCAAATCGCTCGGTGCCGATGTCGGACTCGATCAGACAACGGAGTTCCTCGTCGTCGCGGCGACGTTGCTCGATCTGAAGGCGGCTCGTCTGCTGCCGTCTGGTGATGTGGAGGACGCCGAGGATCTCGCGTTGCTCGAGGTGCGCGATCTCCTGTTCGCCCGGTTGCTTCAGTACCGCGCCTACAAGCAAGTCGCGCTGCTGTTCGGTGAGCTGGAAGCCGCTGCGCTGCGGCGTTATCCGCGCTCGGTGTCGGTGGAAGATCGATTCGCCGATCTGATTCCCGAGGTGTTGCTGGGGGTCGACCCAGCCAGGTTCGCAGACATCGCAGCCGCAGCGTTTCGGCCCAAGCCGATCCCGCAAGTGGGCCTCGACCACATTCATCAGCATGCGGTCTCGATCCCCGAGCAGGCAGAGTGGTTGCTCGAGAACCTGCAGGGTCGGGGACTCAACGAGTGGGCATCGTTCTCGGAGCTGGTGCAGGACTGCGAAGTGCAGGTCGAAATAATCGCGCGCTTCCTCGCGTTGCTGGAACTGTTCCGGCAACAAGTGATCGCCTTCGAGCAACCCGAACCGCTCGGCGATCTTCGAGTGAGCTGGACCGGCAAGGACGAAGGACCCATCGTGGTCACGGAAGAGGACTACGCATGAATGCCGACCCGGAACTCGAGCTCGAGGATGTCGACGAGTCAGGCGAACTCGACGACAACACGCTCGCGTCGGCACTCGAGGCGGTTCTGCTCATCGTCGATACTCCCGCCTCCGACGAACAACTGGCATCGGCCGTCGGATCTTCGGTGGCCCGCGTACGTGCCGCACTGAACCGGATGGCCGCGGAACTGACAGAACGCCGCAGCGGAATCGACCTCCGCTACGCCGGCGACGGGTGGCGTTTCTACACCCGAACCGCCTATGCGCCGTACGTCGAACGGCTGCTTCTCGACGGCGCTCGGTCCAAGCTCACACGTGCAGCATTGGAAACCCTGGCCGTGATCGCCTATCGTCAACCGTTGACCCGCGCACGAGTCAGCGCCGTACGTGGAGTCAATGTCGATGGAGTGATGCGTACGTTGCTCGCCCGTGGACTGATCTCCGAAGCAGGAACGGACCCGGAGACGAACGGCACGATGTACTGCACCACCGAGCTGTTCCTCGAACGGCTCGGGCTCGCATCGCTCGGTGATCTACCCGAACTGGCACCGCTGTTGCCGGGAGTGGACCTGATCGACGAGATCAGTGACAGCATGGACACCGACCCCAGAACGACCCGCTCCACCAAGAACCGCGGATCGAAACCCGATCCGGCAGCCGAGCTCGACTCGGACGACTGATAGGTAAGACAAGTGAACAAGCCCGCTCGCCGTGATGGCACACCGGACCGTAACAAGAGACAAGACCCACGCAGGAAGCCCACCGCAGGTCGGTCGGACACCCCGCGTGACGCACGCCGCGGAGATCGCACCCGCGACGCCGCACCCCGGGACGGCGCTCCCCGCGCTGGTGCACCCCGAACCGGCGCCCCTCGCACCGGGGGACCACGCGCAGGCGCTCCCCGCACCGGTGGCCGACCGGCCCCGCGCAGAGGCGTCGAGCAGGGGGAATCGTTCGAGAACAAGCCCGTCGAGACGGGCATCAACGATCGCAGCAACGACGCGGTGCCCCGCAAGAAGCCGTCGCGCCCCAAGCCGCCGAAGCCGCAGAAGAAGCAGACTCCGGCGACCACCATCAGCAACGCCAAGCCGGCGAAGCATCAGTACACCGATTCGTCCCCGCGCAAGCACGTGCCTGCCGGTGAGGGTGTTCGGTTGCAGAAGGTGCTCGCGCAGGCCGGTGTCGCGTCGCGTCGGGCCGCGGAAGAGCTGATCGCCGACGGTCGCGTCGAGGTGGACGGACGCATCGTCACCGAGCAGGGCATCCGCATCGATCCGAACATCGCCGTCGTTCGCGTCGACGGCACTCGTGTCGTCGTGAAGGAAGAACTGGTTCATCTCGCGATGAACAAGCCGCGCGGATGGCAGTGCACCATGTCGGACGATCTGGGTCGTCCGTGCGTCGGCGACATCGTCGCCGAGCGCGTGCAGGCGGGTCAGCGTCTGTTCCACGTCGGTCGGCTCGATGCCGACACCGAGGGACTGTTGTTGTTCACCAACGACGGTGACCTTGCTCACCGGCTGATGCACCCGTCGTACGAGGTGTCCAAGACTTATCTCGCGACGCTGTTCGGCACGATTCCCCGCACGCTCGGCAAGCAGTTGCGCGAAGGTGTCACTCTCGACGACGGCCCGGTGAAGGTCGACGGCTTCCAGCTGCTCGATATCTCGGACGGCAAATCGCTCGTCAAGGTGACGTTGCACGAGGGCCGCAAGCACATCGTGCGTCGGTTGTTCGACAAGGTCGGATTCCCGGTGGGACGCCTCGTGCGTACCGACGTCGGCAACATCGTGCTCGGCGATCAGCGTCCCGGAACACTGCGTGTTCTCGGCCGCGGCGAGATCGGCAAGCTCTACGAATCCGTAGGTCTGTGATGAGTGCGCTCGTCGTGGCGATGGACGGGCCGTCGGGCACCGGTAAGTCGTCGGTATCGCGCCGGCTCGCATCGGCACTCGAAGCAAGCTACCTCGACACCGGTGCGATGTACCGCGTCGCAACGGTATGGGTGCTGCGTTCGGGCGTCGAGCCCACCGATGCAGACGCAGTCGCGAAAGCTGTTGCAGCCCTTCCCCTCGAGATCGGAAAAGATCCTCTGTCGGAGACCGTCTTGCTCGACGGAGAGGACGTCAGCGGCGAAATCCGCGGCGACGCAGTGACCAAAGCCGTCTCGGCTGTGTCCGCGGTGCCTGCGGTCCGTGAGCTCTTGGTGCAGATGCAGCGCGACCTCGCCAGCTCGTCGACGCGAATTGTGGTGGAGGGTCGCGACATCGGCACCGTCGTGCTTCCCGACGCCGACGTGAAGGTGTTCCTGACAGCCTCACCGGAGGCGCGTGCGGAGCGCCGCAACAAACAGAACATCGAACAGGGTCGCGATGACGACTACGAATCCGTGCTCGCGGATGTGCAGCGCCGCGATCATGCAGATTCGACGAGGGCAGTGTCACCGCTTCGTCCCGCTGAGGATTCGGTGATCGTCGATACCAGCGAGCTGGATCTCGACGGCGTGATCGAGCGTTTGCTGCTCGTGGTGAACGACAGAAGTGGAGCAGTGCAGTGAGTGAAGAATTCTTCTCCGGCGCAGCGGAAACCGCGGGCGACGGAACGTGGAGCGACGAGGGCGAGTGGGAGTACGTCGACCTCAACGAGGGTGAGGACGGCGAAGATGCTGTAGCCGTACCGACTCTCGCCGTGGTGGGCCGACCGAACGTCGGCAAGTCGACGCTCGTCAACCGCATCATCGGCCGCCGCGAAGCAGTGGTCGAGGACGTCCCGGGCGTCACTCGCGACCGCGTGTCGTACGAGGCGAACTGGAGTGGTCGACGCTTCCTGGTGCAGGACACCGGCGGTTGGGAGCCCGACGCCAAGGGACTGCAACAGTCCGTTGCGCGCCAGGCCGAGTTGGCGATGAACACCGCCGACGCGATCCTGTTGGTCGTCGATGCCCGCGTTGGTTCGACGACGACGGACGAGGCAGTGGCACGAGTGCTGCGTCGGTCGAAGACTCCGGTTCTGTTGGTGGCCAACAAGGTCGACGACGGTCGCACCGAGTCCGAGGTCGCCGCACTGTGGTCGCTGGGTCTGGGGGAGCCGCTATCGGTGTCCGCCACCCACGGCCGCGGTACCGGTGATCTGCTCGACCGTGTGCTCGAGGCCCTGCCGGAGACTCCGCGCGAAGGTATCCCCGGTGGGGGACCGAGGCGTGTCGCTCTGGTCGGTAAGCCGAACGTCGGCAAGTCGTCGCTGATCAACAAGCTCTCGGGTGACGAGCGTTCGGTGGTGCACGATGTTGCAGGCACCACTGTCGACCCGGTCGACTCGCTGGTCGAATTGGGCGGCAAGACATGGCGATTCGTCGATACGGCCGGACTACGCAAGCGCGTCAGTCATGCCAGTGGTGCCGAGTTCTATGCGTCGCTGCGCACCAAGTCCGCGATCGAAGCAGCCGAGGTCGCAATTCTGCTTCTCGATGCCTCACAGGTGATCTCGGAGCAGGATCTGCGCGTGCTGAGCATGGTCTCCGATGCCGGCCGCGCGCTGGTGTTGGCGTTCAACAAGTGGGATCTGGTGGACGACGATCGTCGTCAGCAGCTCGAGAAAGAAATCGACCGCGATCTCGCGCGCGTGCCGTGGGCCCAGCGGGTGAACATTTCGGCGCACACCGGCCGCGCCGTGCAGAAGCTGGTTCCCGCACTGGAGACGGCTCTGGAGTCGTGGGACAAGCGTGTCCCCACCGGACGCCTCAACACGTGGCTCAAAGAGGTCGTGGCAGCCACTCCGCCGCCGATGCGTGGCGGACGCCTGCCGCGCATCATGTTCGCGACGCAGGCCAGCACACGCCCGCCGACGTTCGTGCTGTTCACCACCGGCTTCCTCGAGGCCGGCTACCGCCGATTCATTGAGCGGCGTCTGCGTGAAGAGTTCAACTTCGACGGCAGCCCCGTTCGCGTCTCGGTACGTATCCGCGAGAAGCGGGAACGGCCAGGCAAGGGCAACAACCGCTGACCTAGTCCGACCCGGCCCCTGAGCAGGCGATTTCCTCTCAGGGGTAGGGCTGGGGTAATCTCAGCAAGCGCCTTTCGAGGTGCGGCGGGCTGTGGCGCAGCTTGGTAGCGCACTTGACTGGGGGTCAAGTGGTCGCAGGTTCAAATCCTGTCAGCCCGACAGAATGCAGGACACAGGCGGCTCCGAAGAAACCCGGAGCCGCCTGTGTCATCTGTTTGCCGGGAGCGTTGTACCCCTCGCAGGGGCGAAGACGCAGAAATGCGGGAGTCCATGTGAAGCGACGTCGAGTTTGATCTCGGCACCTGAGCGATGGGCTCGATGGACGTCACCGGACGGAGCCACTTGATTCGGCAAAATCGCGGTCAAGGATACTTCGAGTCCACGCCGATCTGCGCACATCCCATTGTTCGTGGTTTGTGACGAGACGTCCAAGACGCTTGTGGTTGCGATCCGCGAGGCTAATACTCCAGCCGTCGACCTGCTCCACCGGAGAGAACCGATTAACTGCCCCGACGCTCGTCTTCGAGCGAATGCACTCGGTCTTGCTCCAGGAGTTGCTTAGGGCCGCGACCAGGTCATGCGGCAGTCGACAACGGTGACCATGTTGTGGGCGTGGGTTCGGTGTCTGACGGAGTCATTCGGGCTAATTCAAGGTGGTTCTCAGAAGCTAAAACTGAACCGGGTGGATACGATAACGGTGGCCATGCACACGCAGCTTAGTAAGCACACGAAATCGCTGTAGGACGACCTTGGGTCGTAGTCGAAAGCTGGGAATCTGGGCTTTTTTATTTAGAACTACGGAGTAGGTGACCTTACCCGTCAATTTAATTCAGGTTGCAAACGGCGGCGAGTCGATGCACCAACGCCCCGTTCCGAAAAAGGTATCCGGAGTTTGGGTATTGCCTTGCCCAGAGTTGATTACCGACCCGCATCTGTTAATAGTTCCTGAACTTGGGCGAGATGCTCCGATGCGTTGTCCAAACATCCGGCGCTGGCAAGCGTAGTCACCGCCTCGCCCAAGTGGTCCGCAGGACTGTCAGCCTTCGACGACGACGCAATCTCTTGGGCTTGTCTTAGATTACTGATCACGTCGTATTTGTTGGCGCCGGTATGTTCGGGCATGATTGCAACGGCAGCGAGTAAAGTCGCCATTCGTGAGGGCTCGTCGCCAGCTAATCGTGCCACACCCCACATCGCTTGCACCCGCCACGCGTTGACCTGTGCAGACTCTGTCGCCGCTGAACCCAATATTGCTTGCAGGTCCAGCCAGGGATTGCCCGCCAAATGCCACCACCCGGGGCGGCCAACTGTTATCAGTGCCACGGCCACATGCCAGTCTTCGGCGCGGGCCTGTGCAATCACAGTTGACGCGTCGGTTGGCACGTCTGCGATCCGAGCGGATAGAGCACGCATTGTTTCGTCTTTCCTCTGTTCGAGGATTTCGTCGACATCTTCAGGTGAAAGCGTTCGCGACTCCAGCCAGTTAGTAGCCCGCCTTTCCTGGTGCGTAATAGTGCCGAAAGCAGGTACGCCGTACTCTTGAGCCAATCGACGCTGTGCCACATCGTCTGACCACAACGGTACGTTTCGTGCCTTTGCGAGGGCAATTGGGGTCAACCATGGTGATGCCCTCGAGAGCTTGAAATCTTCCAGTATCGATGGGTCAACATCTGCAATGATCTGAACGGTAGAGGCAGTCTCCTCCAGCATTGCCATGCGGCGGAGAGCGCCTAGATGTTCGTTGAGGTCTAGCTGGCGTAACTCGATCGAGTCACCAGCTGAGTCGTAAGAAATGAAAGTGCTGCCCGCTGATCGTCCGTCGAGGTCGAGCCTGCCGCGGACGATGTCATCGAATGTGCTGTAAGCAACCAAGACATTACGCACCATCCCGCGCACATTTTGGTACTCGTTAAGTTGAGTCGCAATCAGTAGGGCAGAGGCATCAGCTACAACGTCCGACCCGACGGCTGATCCCACGGCTGACTCCTCCGCGGCTGCGTCACCCTCGCGGGCGGTCGCCGCCAGGTAGTAGCCCAGTGGACGGACTGCCAAGATCGCGGAGTATGGACGGCTGACTGCACTGGCTAGAGCCCCGAGCGGTAGCCGAGCCTGGTGAAGCATCTCCAAAATGTCAAAGAGCGGCGTGTCATCTCGCCGCATGATGTCGGCCATCCTGGAGATAAGTGTTTCGGTTGTATGTGCGTCCAGGACTTGAATCGGACTCGCTGTGCCATGGCGAGCTATATGGGATTGCAAAGCGTCAAATGCTGTGTGGCGGAGATCGTTGTCGAGTTCTGGGCGGTGATCAGCCTGGGTGGCGGGCTCGTCACCCGTATCACGGGTTCTGGTGATAACTGTGCCCAGGAGAGACGCGCTAAATCCAGCGTTGTCTGCAAATTGTTCGGCGAGATCGAGCATGCGGGCAAAAGCTGTCGGTGGTAGCGCGACTTGCCTTGAGACAATCGCGAACCACAGATGTGCTTCGTCGATGTTTCTGATAGGCGGATCGTATGATGAAATAGTTGCGTATGCCTTTATGAAAGATCCCAGGTTGTGCTGTACTTCTGCGAGCTGCCAAACATCTTGTGGGTCGATCGTTAGTCCGTCACCATCACTGATGCACCCAAGAATTTGACGTTCGGCTCTACGCAGAAGCGATGACGCCGCCTCGCCGTTAGTAGCATGCGCGGTGTCAATTGAGTGTCGTGCGATGGTGCGACGCGCGATTCGTCTGTTGAATGGGTCGACGGTTGATGACGACAGGACGTCCCCCGCGACAATAGCTGCTTCATCCCCGCGGTTAAGACTCCTCAACAGCTCGCACCGTCGACCTGCGAAGCCAACACTCCTGTAGCGGCCATATGCCCTGTCCGCTGCGTTTTGCGCATCATCACCCCTATTTCCGCGCGCTAAAAGTTCTACGAGTTTAGTTGCAGCGAACTCCTCCGTGTCGGCGAGAATTCGTAACGCGGGTAGATTTGCGTCGAGAACAACAACAGCGGCAGCATTCGTGGAGATTATCTGTTGCCAACTCGCCGTGATTATGTCACGTTCGACCAGAGGTGTAAGGCGAGCCGATTCGTCGACGCCAAGATCGCTCAACCGCAACACAATTCGGAGCAAGGCGTCTGGACGATCAGCGTCGAGGTCAGGGAAGAGGGCGGTCAGACGTTGACGTTGCTCATCCTCTGAATGTTCGGTTGTGTGGATCCGAACTGCTGCCACCTTTTTGTCGATTCCGTCCGGCATCTCGTCAATTAGTCGGACAGCGAGGTCGAGTTTTCCTAGGGCTGCAGCGGCGATCGCGGCTGCAGCTTGCACATCGGATCGCTGAGACTCTATTTCTGTCGCCCGCCCCTGCGGAGAGGCCAAAGAACGGTTGAGTACATCAGCAAAGTCGCCAGCTGCCATCAGGCACTTGAGAAGGGTGGTGAGGGCCGACTTCGTTGGCCCGTTCCATTCGTGTATCTGGTCTACTGCTGCTTGAGCCAAACTTAGTGAGCGCTTGAGGTCTCCAGGTACGCTACAATTCGACATCGCTCGCTGGATTAGTATATCGGCGAGCATTTCTGCGACGCCAGCAGACTTCGGCGCCAGTATTTGGGCGCGCTCTGCGATTGATACGGCACCATTCAAATCGCGTCCGAACTCTTTGCGTCTTGCCAAAAAGCTCAACACGACCGAATCATCGTTACTGGCTTCGAGTAAGGCCTCGACATCGGAAGCAAGGCTGACCGGCTTGGCGCTATTGGCGGGATGTTCGAGGATTGCGAGGCCAACCGCAAGTCGCGGATCTGTAACTTCCTTGCTAATAGCGACCGCGCGGCGAAACAGATTCTGAGCTCTGTCATTATCTGAGTCCAGCAGCACGAGACCACCGTTCGTGATGTAACGGCATGCGTTCTTCGCATCTAGTTCGGCGGCTTTGACGAAGATATCTGCGCTGAGGTCATTTATCTCGTGTGCGTGCGCGTAGTCCGCCATTGACAAAAGGCCTCGGCTTGGCCCAAATGCCGCCAACCAGGGAGGATCGCTATCCAGTAGTGTCTCCAGCACAGCTCTCGGAGCTCGACGGCCGTGTGCGAGGTGGGCTGCCAGCAATGCCGCACTCTCTCGCATTTCTTCGGCCGCGCCCCTAAGTCTGTCAGCGACCTGTGGTGGCAGCCTGCTGAGGTTGTCTTCAAACTGTTCGTAGGCGGTATCGGCGAAGCGATCGGCCGCGGCCTCCCATGCCGCGCCTGCCGAATCCAGGGTATTCGCGCGTGGAACCAGAATAAACAAACCGTCTCGGGGGCCGGATTCAATCGTCCTCTCCGAAATTTCCTGCCAGTAAATCTCATCGGTCGTCAGATCGGCGAGAAGCAGGAAAACGGGCAGTGAGTGCTCAAGCCAGTATGAGACGTGTCGTTTAGAGGGACGGTACTTCCAACCATCGGAATTCTCCTCTTTGAAGTAAGAATCCCCACCTTTGATCTGCAGTCCTACGAGGCGACCCGTCGCGATGGCAGCGCGTTTGATTTCGACATGGGCGTCGATGCCGTAGTCGGAAGTTTGTTGTTCGCGAAAAGCGAATTTGAACGTGCGCTCGATTCGAAGACCGGAAAGATGGACTGCCTCCCTGTCGGTTCCGCTGGTATCGACGATTGCTATTACCTCCCCCATGACCGATTCTCTATATGAAGTCACGTTACGTGGGGTGGGCCTACCGTGCATCGCTGGCACCACTTTCGGTGCATCTGCTTCGCTTTGTGGATAGGAGCTGATGCCGGCGCGCTTGCGGGATGGTAGGTCCTAGAGACCCTCCTTCTTCCAGGGGCGGTAGACCTTCTATTGGTTGACTGGCATGCCCTCGTCGTGCCCCGGATCCGCTCGCGCGACGAGAGCCTTGCAGTGGGCGGGGCGTCCGTGCATGATCGCGCAGAAGCCATGTCAGCCGGAAATGCAACGCTGCCGCCCATGCAGTACGTCGATCCGAACGGCGACGTGATCGGCATGCGCATCGACCTCGGCAAGGAGATCTCCAAGCGCCTGTTTCTGACTCCGAAGTTCGTCACATCGAGTTCAGGGCGCAGATCTCCGTTCTGCAAGCGGGCAGGTGGGACATGATCGACACCGGAATGTTCTACGCTCCTGCACGAAGCCGCCGGACCAGATGAGGTGCCAACCGATCTACCACTGGCTCGATAGACTTTGGCGGGAGGTGCTGATGGCATTGGTACGCGATATGCGCCTGTCCCGAGGACCGGGACGACGCCCCGGAGATCCATCACTGGAGCGGCCGTCCTGACCACCGGGCGCTCGAGCAACTAGCGAGGTACCGACCGTCGGTCCTTCCGGCCGATAGATCCGGCATCGCGCGCCAAATGCCGCTCCTGCTGACCTCCACTTGGACTGTCCTCTGGAGAGGTGTCGGTGACATCGATCGATTCAGCGCAACGCTGGCCTCGGTCGATGCGATCAGGAAGAAGCGCAGCCAGGGCGAGGGTCAGGTGCTGGGATGGGAAGTGCAGCCCCTCGACCTCGATGCCTGGTCGGCCGGCCATCTCCATCCGAACGGCCACCTTGGTCGCCTAAGCCCAAGGGCCTGTCTGCAGGGCAGACCGCCAGTCGAAACAGGCGGTTTGGGCGAGGCGCGATACGGCCACCGCACATGCACCGGTTGAGAATGCGCGAGGTATGCATGCCATGGACACCCCACGGACCCCCATAGCCGCACCGGAAGTGTCGCGGGACAGCTCCTTGTCGGTACCCAACGCGATACCGACAACCATGCCAATTCGAACCCTCGATGGTCCACCGCTACCAGGTGAGATCTTGGCCCATGCGGCACGCGCGGTCGTCCTAGCCGGCCTTCTCGCTGGGCAACATGTCTGCCACGACGAAAACCGTTCAGTAGTCAGCGAAGCCGAGCCGCGTTCGGCCATCTGAACCGAATCCGGCTCGGACTCACTGTCGCTGTTGGTGGTGCCGCGTCCGGGCGGGTATCAGCAACGCGATCCGTCGCCGCGATAAGGAATGCCGAACACCGCCAACCGACCCGGTCTAGCCTCGGTCGTTTCCCCGCATACAGCGCCCGATCCTTAGGCTGGGACCGAGGCGCGGATCAGCTGTGTCGGTACGCATCTTTGCTACTCGATACGCGTCGGCGAGGACATGTGAGGTTGTATGGGGAAAGGCCACTGGGCAATGGTGGGTGTCCTGATGAGGGAGGTTTGGTCCGGCTTGGAAAGGGATTCTAATCTTCCTGAAGGTTGTGGCCGGCCAGCACGTAATAGCGATTCATGGCAGCAATGGCGACAGCTTTGACTATGTTAGTACTCTCCATGAGGCGATCGAGGCTGAGAGATATTGTTGTTGAGACAAATCCGGATGAGTCAGGGTCGCCTTGAGCGGTTTCCGGCGCAGTGGCCGTCTGTTTCGGCGGACGTACTCGTCGCTGGCGACTCCCCGCCGCGAACGCTTCACACCCAGGGTGCGACGGCGAGCGGTGCAAACGTGGACAGATGCTGTCTTGCGGCAGCGGATGCGCGGTGGATGAGTGCGAACGTGAAGACGGCCACGACTACATCGACGGGAGCTGCAGGTGGTGCAACGAACCGTCCGGACAGCTCCGCGTCGTCGGCGGCTCATGACCCTATCGTCGGGTATCGGGACTTCCGACAGGACCCTTTTGACCCCCGAACTGCGAGGGACAAACCCCGGCGCTGTCACGGAGTTGTAGACGGTCGGCGTGTCAGTACGTCGCGTCGCGGACCCCGAGACGGGGGCATCGTCGATTTCTTTCCGTCAGGTGCTGGTTCGAGAGCACACTGCACTAGGGCATCATGGGCCTATGAGTGATCTCGAGTACCTCGCCACTTTGCTCGCTGCGCTGGATGCGGAGATCGCGCGAGTTTCGGCCTCCGAATCCGGGTCCGACGAGCAGGCGTCGGCCATCGACGACGCAGCCGCCGCCGTCTTCCGGTTGCGTGAGAAGGTCAAGGCCGGTTACCCCGGCAAGAAGGCCTACTACCTTGCGGCGTCGACCGATCCCCAGGGGATCAGAGTCGAGGGAATTTCTGCCCTGCACGGCAAACGCGCCCATGAACTGGTCCAAGATGGTGGTTGGATGCACGCAGATTCCAGCACTGTTCTCGATGCTCTCGATGACGACCAAATCAGTCGGTATCACGCGATCGCAGGACGCGGTGTAGCGCAGACGTTTCGAGATTCACGCGAATACTTGGCGACGGCAACAGGTCTGGCCGAAAAGTAGACCCACGCATCGGTACGGCGAGTCGGCCCAGCCTTGGAATAAAGATTCCCGAAGTCTGCTCGATTCCAATGACCACGATGGCGCGCGATTGATTGATCGGATAGATGTCGAACGATGAGGACTTATCCGTTCCATTGTGTATAGGCTCGACTGCAGAAGTCGGTTTTGTCCACTAGGGCGGACAGATGGGCGAGTATCATGGCACTGGCAGATCTCGATACTGGCAACCCACATTGGCTCAACGCCGTCCTTTTTACTGTTGCCGCAGTCGTAGCGATTGTCCTCACTTGGTGGTTCTTCGGCAACGACAGTTAGCCGAGACGGACACGGCTGTGTAGCTCTTCAACACGAGCACGCGAACGGCGTGCTGATCATCTGCCACAGTGAGCCGACGCACCTCGGCCGTGATGCCTCCGGTCATCGAGTCCACGGCCGTCACACGTTCGCCGGGTTCGAGGTGTTCGAGAACCCAGGTGGCAGTGGAAGGAGCAAGATTGGTGGACATTCTCGTCATGCCTCCGTCCCGCTGCGCTGGGTGCCGCAATCCCGGTGTCGGCCGAGCATCTCACCAGGCAGCCGTCGCGGTCCACCTGTTTTCGGCTGTATCCATGATTGAGGATCCGGCGTATTGGGCATCGTGCAGATATGACAGAGAACGCAAAGCTGACAGTGGAACGCACCATCGAAGCGCCCGTGGACGCAATTTTCGACGTCCTGTCCAACCCCGAGCGGCATCAGGCACTCGACGGCTCGGGATTCGTACGCGGCGTGGACCACGCAGACCGAATTCAAAAGGTCGGCGAGAAGTTCACGATGAACATGCAGGGCGATCACATGGGTGGGGAATACCAGACCGACAATGTCGTCACCGGGTACGCCAAGGACAAGCTACTGGCATGGAAGACCGCGCCGGCCGGCAACGAGCCTCCCGGATGGGAATGGTTGTGGGAACTGGAGTCTCAGGGACCCAACGAGACATTGGTGCGGCACACCTACGACTGGTCGAAGGTCACGGACAAGAAGCTTCTCCAGCAGATCGGGTTTCCCCTGGTCACCGAGGATCAGCTGAACGACACACTTGCACGCCTCGCTGTCGAGGCGACGTCCTGATCTTTCGGGCGTACGTTCAGCCGTAGAACGCCGCTGCGTCGACGCTCTCGATGGGCATCCATCGAGCTGGAAAGTCCGTCGACGCAGCGGCTTCGGCGAGGTCCAGGCCACGTATAGCCAACGCCGTCGTGGGTGACTGGTCCACGATCAGACTGATCGCGTACGTTGCTGCGGTGACGTGAACGCAAGGATCAGTTTTGCTGGAACAGGTGCATGCCGTGTCGACGTCCATGGGAACCGGTGCCAGACCCCCCGATACCAGCTCCGCGTGAAGCGCGTCGGGCAGATCCCCGCTCCCTCTGCCGTGAGTCGGATGACTGGCGACGATGCGCAGAGCCGCCCTTTTGTGAGCCGCCGAATAGCGCGGCACCGTAAATGTCGCGGTCTCCATTTTCTTTCCTGCTGAGACCACGCAGCGAATAGAACCGATCGTGTTGGTATCCACGATGGCCGACTCGCTACGAGCCAGGCTCCGCGCTCGAGGAAGCATGGGATTGGGTCGGGTAGCGGTGATCGGCTCGACTCGACGCAACCATTCCTTGCCCCATGGAGTCGCACCGAACGGCGGGGGCTGGGGAGTGGATGCCATCACCGTGCCACCGACAGCGACAACGTCTGTCTGAGTGTCGAATCATCCAGTGCGGCAAGCGCTGTCTCGTTGTTCCCCTCGGTCAACCCTGCAATTGCTTTCTTCCGGGCGTGCAGCGACGCAATGTACTCCTCCAATGTTCCTTCGGTGGTGAGCGCCATGACTGTCACAGGTGAGGTCTGTCCGATTCGATGTACCCGGTCGGTTGCCTGCGATTCCACCGCCGGATTCCACCACCGGTCGTAATGGATGACGGTGCTGGCACGGGTGAGGTTCAACCCATAGCCGGCTGCTTTGAGGCTCAGCACCATCACGGGACAGCTACCGCCCTGAAACTCGTCCACCATTTTCTCGCGCTGGTCCACGTCGAGTCCGCCGTGGAAGAAGGGTATGGCGGCTCCAGTGACACGCGCGAGATGGTCGGCGAGAAACTCGCCGGTCTTGCGGTACTGGGTGAAAACCAATGCGGTCTGCGACGATTCGGCGAGCTCCTCGATGATGTCGGTGAGCCTGTCCAGTTTCCCGGAACGGTCGGGCGACGAAGACATGATGCCGTTCACGAGACCCGGGTGGTTGCAGATCAGTTTCAGCGAGGTCAGCAAAGCGAGCACCGCAGTCCCTCGGCGTTGTGTAGAACCGAAACCGGTGTCGAAGGCAGCCTCGACCGTCGAGTTGTACAGCATCGCTTGCTCGTTCGTGATCGGGCACAGAACGTCTATCTGCTGTTTGGGTGGAAGGTCGGTCGCCACTTCGTCTTTCGTCCGTCGGAGGACGACCGGAGCTATGGAATGGGACAAGTGCGCAAGCGCAGCCGCCGAACCAGCGTTCTCGATGGGTGCGGAAAATCGCCGAGTGAAGCGTGCTCTGGTCCCGAGCAGACCCGGGTTGGTCAGGTCGATCAGGGCCCACAGTTCGTCCATGCGGTTCTCGACCGGGGTGCCGGTCAGTGCGATGCGAGTTGTCGAGCTCAGTCGTCGCGCAGCACGGGAAACCTGCGTGCGCGAGTTCTTCATGACGTGCGCTTCGTCGAAGAAGACCGTGTTCCAACTGATCTCGGCCAGACGGTCGGTGTCGGAGCGCAATGTCGGATATCCGGTCACGGTCACGCAGCCGACCTCGCCACATCCACCGAGCGAGCGGTTCGGTCCCCGGTAGACATTGACCGTCAGGTCGCCGGCGGAGAACTTCTCGATCTCACGTCGCCAATTGCTGATCAGGGATGTCGGGCACACCACCAGAAAATTGCCTTCACCGCGCGAGGCTCCCACAATCATGTGGGAAATGGCCTGCAGAGTCTTGCCCAACCCCATCTCGTCGGCGAGAATTCCTCCACCCCCGGCTTCTCCGACGGTCGGAATCCAGGACGCACCGTGCACCTGATACGGCCGCGGGGTGAAAGTGGACGCACTGTCGCCAAGACTGCCCTGCATGTGCAGGCTGGTGCGTAGGGCATCGACGGCACCGTGCGCGGTCGACACGCTGGACCCGCCCGTGTTGGGCACCGCGTACGCCGCCGGGGGGAGTGACTCCAGCAGCGATGCAGGAATCTCGGCGTAGTGGGGCCGGTGTTCCAGGTGGTCCAGAACCGCCAGCCACCCCCGGGCCGACGCGCTTTCCGGGAGGCCTGCCGATGGTGCCAGTGCCGCTTCGAGTTCGACGCGACGCGGCTCGACGAGCTGCGCTTCGACGGTCCGTACTGCCACGGAGCCACCCGTATTGGGAAGTGTCAGTTCGATCGGCGTCGTCGCTGTGGTAGCCGTCCTTGTGGAATCACGTTGCCAGACAGCGAAACAGTGTCGACGGGGCAGGTAGGTGACCTGCGGAGCGAGGCCCGTGTCGGTCGTCGAGAACATGCAACCTCCAGCCGAGTGAGCGCTTCGGTCGAGCTGCCCACACGGTACGTGCCCGAACGGGATTTCGCCGCATTCAACAGCGTTTGACAATTCCGAAAAATGCTGTCCTACAGCGCTATCGAGCAGCACGCAGCGGCGCGGAACCGATCAGGATTGCTCGCGCGAACACCACCACGTGGTGCGGCCGCCCACCGTTCCGCGAGTCATCGGAGCACCGCATCGTGGGCACGCCGCGTCCGCCTTGCGGAACGGGATGATCTCACCGGTGTGCACGCCACCCTTCTTGATCGCTGACCTGATGGCGCGACGCAGAACAACGCGGAGCTCGTCGAGTTCCTCGGTGGTGAGGGTCTTTGCCCGTCTGGACGGAGATTGCTCGCTCTGCCACAGCACCTCGTCGGCCAACAGATTGCCGACGCCTGCGATTGCTGCTTGGTCCAGCAAACGTGCTTTCAGAGGTGCTCCGCTGGAACCGATTCGGTGCCGGAAGTCGTCGCGCGTGATCTCCGCAGCATCGGGCCCCAACGCATCGATATCGGGTTCGAGGCGCACTCGGCCGAGCCGGCGCTTGTCGAAGAGCCGGAGCTGACCCCCGTCTTCGAACGTCATGGCAAAGCGTGTCCACTCGGGCTTGTCGGTGTCGCGCTCGCCCACGTGCGGATCGCCGCCTCCGTACTGCGACGTGCGATCGCCGTCAGGAGCGGTGACAATGACGCGGCCGCCCATTCCGAGATGGATTCCCAGCGTCGGACCGCTGGACCCGTCGGCGGTGACGGTTTCGCACCACATCGCCTTGCCACGTCGACATGCCTCGGTGAGCTTGCCGCCCTTCAGGGCGTGAGCGATATCGCCCGGCATGTGTGGGCGGCACTCGAACGAGTCGGTGTCATCGATGTCGACGATGACGCGTCCGAGGGCTTTCTCGACGACCTGTCGAGCGTTTTCGACTTCGGGTAGTTCGGGCATGAAGCGGGTGTACCCAATTCGCCGGCTCTATGCGCGAGCCTGTGTCGTCAGGCGCGCTTCCTACCGGTGGCGAACTGTCTGAAGCCGATCAGGTTGCCGAACGGATCGAGAACCTGGCACAGACGTTCACCGGTGAACACCGATTTCGGCCCTCGATGCACGACGCCTCCGCGATCGACGCAGCCGGCGACCACTGCGTCCACGTCGTCGACGTTCCAGTACGAGACCGACCCTGCGGTCCCCGCGGGGCGGTTGTACGAATCGGTGACGTGGACGGTGAGCCGGGTTCCTGAGACGTCGAACGCGGCGAGTTGCTCGTGTACGTCGACGGGGTCGGTGCCCAGGAGCGTTCGGTACCAGTCGACGGCGGCGGCGAGGTCGTCTGCGAAGTAGAAGACATTCCCCACGCCCAAGAGTGTGTTGTCCATCATTGTCCGTTCGGGTTCGTTCGCACCGACAGTGCGATGTCATGGGTTTCGGTGTGCGTAGCACCGTCGACGGTGTGGGCCAGCGCTTTCTGCACCACGTCGTGGTCGGAGCCGGTCCACCGTTCTTCTCGCTGACGTCGGTACTGGCTCCACGACGGCACAGTGAACTGCTCGACCACGGTGTCCTCGACGTCCAGACTCCGGTACAGGTTCCAGGCGTACGCCCCCGTTCGCTTCCGCGCGATCCCGACCGGAGCCATCGACGTCAGAAACTGTTCGAGAGCGTCGTCGACGACTCGGTACGTAACGGTGATCCGTACCGGCCCGTCGTCCGGATCGGGCTCGAACATCACGGTCGGGGTCGGCCACGCCATGGACACCGCACGGTCGAGCACGCCGGTTTCGGGTCGCAGGGGGAGGACTGCGACACTCGCAGCGACCAATGCCAAGGCGGCTACCGCGACCGCGAGTGCGTCGACGATGCCGGTCTTCGACGCCAACCATCCCCACACGAGCGAGCCGATGGCCTGAGAACCCATGAAGACCAGGAGGTAGACCGACATCCCGCGCGCTCGAACCCAGGTGGCGAGCGAAAGCTGGATAGACGCATTCAGTGCGGTCAACGTCGTGATCCAGGCGATGCCGGACAACAGCAGCGCCGGGACCACCGCCCACAGCGGAAGCCACGCCAGCGCGGCCATTCCCACGCCGTACCCGACAGCAGAGCCGACGAGCAAGGTGTTTGCGCCGCAATGTTTTCGGAGCATCGGCGTCGCGGCAACGCCGATCACGGCTCCGACCCCGAGTACGCCCAACAACACGCCGTATCCCACCGAGCCCAGTTTCAGTACCGACGACGAAGCCGATGGCAGTAGCGCCCACAATGCAGATGCGGGGAAGGCGAACAGCGCCGAGCGCAGAATGATTCGTCGAACGATCGGGCCGGATCGGATGTAGCGGACCCCGGACAGGATCGACTCGGCAAGGCCTTCTCGATCCGTTTGTGGATGTTTCGGGCGCTTCCATGCAATCAGCACGCTCAACGTTGCTAGAAAGGAGGCGGCGTTGATGGCGAACACGAAGGTCGGCCCGGCCAATGCCACCAGTACACCGGCAAGCGCCGGTCCGACGGCCCGCGCCCCGTTGACGGTCACGCTGCCCAGCGCCGAGGCGGCCGGGATTTCTTCACGGCTCACCAGCTCGGGCTGAATCGCCTGCCAGGCGGGAGCGGACAGTGATGTCCAGCAACCCAATACGAATGTGCAGGCGAGCAATCCCCACGGAGACAAGGTGTCGGTCCATGCCAGTGCGGTCAACACAATTCCGGTCAGCATCGAACCGGCACCGACCGCGATGAGCAGAACGCGGCGATCGAGCGCGTCGGCGAGCGCGCCTGCCAGCAGAGCCAGCAACAGGGTGGGTAACAGACTTGCTGTCTGCACGGCGGCGATGATGGTGGTCGACGCCTCACGTTCGACGAGGAACCACTGCGCACCGACGGTCTGCATCCAGCCGCCGATGTTCGAGACCAGCTGTGCGACGAAGAGGCTGCGGTAGACGGTATTTCGGAGCGGCGACCACGCGGACGGTGCTGCCGGCGTGGTGGCGGTGGTGCTCACGCCAGTCCCGCCGACCATTGCGCGAATGTCTGCCATTCGACCTCGGGATAACGGGTGCGCAAGCCGTCGATGTCTGCGTCGTACCCGACGTCGGTCAAGAATTGGAACATCGCTCTCATGTCCTCGGAACCTATGTCCCGTGCCCGGCTCGAATACGGCTGCACCGAGGTTCCGAGAACGTCGCCGAGAGTGTTCGCCATGGCCTCCAAGCTCGGATCGTCCGAAGCGAGATCGATTCGCATCTCGTGAAAGTGCGCGGGTTCGGTCAACACGAGGGTGACGAACCGCCCCAGATCCCGCCGCGACAGCTGCTGCAGTGGCGTGTGGAGCGGCAAGGGCAGATCGAGGCGGCCGGCCCTGACGTCGTCGAGTCCGCCGAGAAGGTTGTCGTAAAAGTAGGTGGGGCCGACGATCGTGTACGACAGCCCAGCTCGACGCAGCAGTGCCTCGGTTTCGGCCTTCGTCTCGAAATGCGGTATGCCGGTGCGGCGGTCAGCGCTCGCAACCGAGGAGAACACCACGTGCGGAACCTCCGCGGCGATCGCCGCATCGACGAGGGCTGCGCCCTGAGCCAATTCGGCCGCGGGACCGTCCTCGAACGGCGTCGTCATCACGAACGCACCGGCACTGTCTCTCAATGCAGCCGCGGACGATTCCCGATCGGTGATGTCCGCGACGACGATCTCGGCACCTCGCTCACGTAGCCGATCCGCGCGGGCCGAATGACGCCGCACCACTGCGCGCACCGGTAGCCCCTGCGCCAGCAGGGCATCCACCACCGCGCCGCCCTGCCCTCCGGTTGCTCCGACGACTGCGTACGGTCTGATCATCGTGTTGTCACCTTTGTTCCGGAGGGCGAGAGCGGGGCTGCTACTGGGCGATGAAGGCGAGAATGTCTGCGTCCAAGGCCTTCTGGTAATCGCCGTAGATTCCGTGCGGTGCACCGGGGTAGACCTTGAGGGTGCCGTGCTGGACGAGTTCTGCGGTTTTCAGTGCCGCCGCGGCGATCGGCACGATCTGGTCGTCGTCACCGTGGGCGATGAAGATCGGGACGGTCAGCGCTTTGAGATCCTCGGTGAAGTCGGTCTCGGAGAACGCCTTCACGCAGTCGTATGCAGCAGTCAGATTGACCAGCATCCCCTGTCGCCAGAAGTCGTCCTTGGCGCCCTGGGAGATGGCGGAGCCCTCACGGTTGGCACCGAAGAACGGCTCGGACAAGTCCTTGTAGAACTGCGATCGATCGTAGAGAACGCCGTTGCGGATGTCGTCGAGTGCTTCGATCGGCGTGCCCTCGGGGTTGGCCTCGGACTTCAGCATGACCGGGGGAACGGCACCGGCAGTGATCACCCGAGTGACGCGGCTGCCACCGTGCTGCGCGGCGTACCGCACGACCTCGCCGCCACCGGTCGAGTGTCCGATGAGGGTGAGTTCCTGCAAGTCGAGGGCCTCGACCAGTTCGGCCAGATCCTTGGCGTAGGTGTCCATGTCGTGGCCGACGGCAGTCTGCGAGGACCGGCCGTGGCCGCGGCGATCGTGTGCGATGGCGCGGTAGCCGGCGTCTGCGAGAAGCTTCAGTTCGAGCTGCCAGGCATCCGAGGACAGTGGCCAGCCGTGACTGAGCAGAACTGGCTTTCCGGTGCCCTGCTCGGTGTAGTAGATCTCGGTTCCGTCGGTGGTGGTGATGTACGGCATGGCCTGCTCCCTGGTTCGGTTCGATTGGGTACCGACAACATTCGTCCGTTCCCGGGTCGAAAGCGTCGCCGCTGCCATCCAACGCGGGGGAGGAGATTCCGGTGGCGCCGCTACCTGCTAGCCGGTAGACAGACCGATGTGGACCGACAGTGTCGTGCCACCCCCGGGTGGACTGACGATGGTCAGTTCGCCGCCGACTGCGGCCACCCGATCCTGTAGTCCGATCAAACCCGACCCTGTGCTCGGATCGGCACCTCCGCGGCCGTTGTCGGTCACGGTCAGTTCCAAGCTGTCCTCCGTCAGGTGCGCGGTGATGTCGACTTCGGTGGCCTCGGCATATTTGGCTGTGTTCGTCAGCGCCTCGGCGACCACGTATTACGCCGCCACTTCCACCGATTCGTCCATCCGGGAGGAAATGTCGGCGGTGAGGGCAACGGGAATCGGACTGCGTCTGGCCAACGTCTTGAGGGCCGGTGCGAGTCCTCCGCGCGAGAGGATTGCGGGATGGATGCCGCGACTGAGTTCGCGGAGGTCGGTGTGCACCTGCGACAGCGTCTCGACGCTGCGGTCCAACATCGCGCGGAGCTCGGTCAGATTCTCCGGGGCAGCGGCTTGGGCGCCGCGCAATTCCATTCCGAGAGAGACGATTCGCTGTTGGGCACCGTCGTGCAGGTCACGCTCGATACCTCGGCGGGCTTGGTCGGCGGCGGCGACCACGCGGGACCGGGACCGCGTCAGCTGAACTCGTGTGTCGTGGTTGTAGACCGCAGTGGCAACGAGGTCGGCGAAGTCGGCCAGTCGATCTCGGGTCTCACCGCCGGCCGCATACTGCGTAGCTGTCGTGCCGATGATGACGGCACCCCAGGTATTGCCGTCGACAGTGATCGGTACACCTTCGACCCAGCGAATACCCCTGCCCTCCAGTCGCTCAGCGATACCGCCGGTCGCTTCGGTGAAGTCGACGGCAGCGGCGCGGCCGGTGTCGGCGACGATCGTGGCCACGTTCTGCCCACCGATCGGCAGTTGATCACCGGCTTGCACGCGCTCACCGGCGGAGTCGTCGCGGATCGCCAGAATCGTGTAATACCCGTCGCCGTAGCGGATCACCGAAACATGTTCGTTGTCCAACCCGACGGTGAGTTCGTGTGCGACTGCGAGGTACACGTCATCCGGATCGGCCCGCAGCGCCACCAATGTTGCGACCTTCCGAAGTGACGCTTGCTGGCGTGCCAGCGCGACGGTGCGGAGGTGCATGTCCTGACGGTCGCGGGCGGCGGCAAGAAGAGCCTCCAACGAAGGCACGACACGGCGGATACGGCGGGCATCGACGCTATCGAGATCGGCGGGAACCAGCAACGACGCGGTGACGACGTCCCCGTCCCGAAGCAGGATTTTCTCCTGCCCCACGGACGCGTCGGCATTCCCTTGCTTCAACACCGCGAAGGGTAGGTCGAGGACCGCAGCCAGGCGGGTGCTGGCAACGTCGAGCATCGTCGGGGTGTGGTCCGAGCGCAAGATGGTCTTGGCGAACGCCGCCAACATATCTGCTTCTCGTCGACGTTGATCGGATTCGGTTGCGCGCAAACGTGATTGGCCAACCAGCACGTTGGTCAGAAGCGCCAGTGCCAGAAACACGATCAGTGCAGGGACGAGGCTCTCACTGCTTTCGAGTACATGGATGTAGGCGTACGCGCCGGCACTGGCCACCGATGTCGCGATCGACAGACGAAAGCCCCACCCCGCAGACACGATCAGCACTCCGAACAGGAATATCGCACCGAAAGCATTCTCGGGTGACACCCGTTTGAGCGTCAGCACAACGAGTATCTCGACGGCGATGGCGGCTGCGGCCGCTGCGATTCCGCAGGCGACCGGCGGCGCACTCGGCCGGAGTATCACAGTGACGAGCCGGTCGCGGAGGGCGGTGTCCGACGTCATCGGCACATCCGACTGCTCGAATTACCGCTAGCGGTAATGCCGACCCGAGCCGTCTCTGACACTCTCGACAGAGTGATGCCCTCCCGCCTGCAGTGCCTGATCGTCGACGACAGCGACGCTTTCTGTGTCGCTGCACGCCGACTGTTGGAATCGGCAGGGATGTCGGTGGTCGGCACCGCGACCTCACTCACCTCGGCGATCGATGCAGTGCTGTCCACCCACCCCGATCTCGTGCTGGTCGATATCGACTTGGGTGCCGACAGTGGATTCGACGTGGTCGAAGCGATCGACGCCCAGGATCTGACGCCTCCGCCTGCCGTCATTCTCGTGTCGACACACGACGAGGAGGACTTCGCAGATCTGGTGAACAACAGTTCTGCCCTGGGTTTCCTGTCGAAATTCGAGCTGTCGGCGAGCGCGATCGAAGCCCTGCTGGGCACCTGACGGCGGGTCACCCGACGGTGTCCAGATACAGGATCACCGCTCGCACGCGACGGTGATCGTCGGCCGTCTCCGACAGGTCCAACTTGGTCAGGATGCTTCGGACGTGCTTCTCGACGGTTCCTTCGGTGATCCACAAGCGTCTGCCTATGCCCGCGTTGGAGAGCCCTTCGGCCATCAAGGTCAAGACGTCCCGTTCGCGAGAACTCAACGCGCCGAGGGGATCACCTCGGCGCTTGGCCGCAACCAGTTCGTAGACAAGAGCAGGATCGATGACCGACGATCCTGCCGCGATCCGATCTATCGTCGAGACGAAGTCGGCGATGTCGGTCACGCGGCTCTTGAGCAGGTAACCCATACCCTTGGCGGTGTTGTTCGCGCTGTCGAGCAATTCGAGTGCGTGATCGACCTCGACGTGAGCAGACAGGAGCAGCAGCGAGACGTCGGGGAAACGGTCGCGGATCTTCACGGCCGCGTCGAGCCCCTCGGCGGTGTAGGTCGGCGGCATCCTGATGTCGATGATCGCCAGGTCCGGTGGATCTTTCTCGAGCAACGCCAGTACCTCCTCGGCGTCACCGGCCCGGCCCACGACATCGAGGCCCGCCTGGGTGAGCAGACTGGCCAGGCCTTCTCGCAGCAACACGTCGTCATCGGCGATGACTACTCGTATCTGGGACATCACGCTCCTCGAACCCGTCGGGTTCGAAGTATCGGCTGCGGCGTCGTGAGCTGTCATCAGTCATTCGACTCTATTGCGCGCTTCGATTGTCGACTCGGTTGCTGGATTTTTCAGTCGCTCGATCGGTCGTCGTGGATTCCACGGTTCGGACTCGGCCCGGGGGAGAGGTCGTTCTCACGGGTTGCCTCGAAAAACAACTGCAGGAAGGACGACGACGCATCCCCGGGCTGGGCGGCGCGAGCCTGACGGGGTTCATCCGATGACCTCGACATCGCCATTCCGTCCCTTCCGTCCCTCACCCGCAGAACGGGTATCGCTTCCTCCCAAATAGTCTCAGATTCTGAACAGTCAAACAACTGAGAGTTCTCTGGGTGGAGTCGGAAGCCGGGGTGGTGAGGAAGTCGACGTGCCGGCTTACATACCGGCGGCCGTGGGAGGTTCGATCAGCATCCTCTTGATCACTTTGCCGGTCGCGGTTCGGGGGAGTTCTTCGAGGAACGTGATGTCTCGCGGCACCGAGAACCGGCTCAGTCGATTTCGGATGTAGGCCCGCACCATATCTGCGTCCAGGCCTGCAGCACCCCGACCGACGACGAACGCCGCGAGGCGCTGACCGTACTCGTTGTCCGGTACACCGACCACCGCTACCTCGCCGACCTGAGGAAGGTTGGCGATGGCGTCCTCCACCGGCCCGGGAAACACGTTCTCGCCGCCGGAGATGATCATCTCGTCGTCCCGCCCGCACACGAAGAGCCGCCCGTTGCAATCGATGTACCCGAGGTCGCCGGTATCCATGAGTGCTGCACCGCGAGCCGAAGCAGTCGACGGAGGCTCGGCGTTCGTGTAGCCGTCGAAGAGCATGTCGTTACCTACGAATATCCGGCCCAGAGTGCCGGTCGGAACCACTGCGCCGTCGGCGTCGAGTACGGCGATCGTCGTGCCGAGCGGCGGCCGACCCGCGGTAGTGGGAGCTGCACGTAGATCCTGCGGTGTGGCGATGGTCGCCCACGAGACCTCGGTGGAACCGTAGAAGTTGTACAGAACATCTCCGAAGGCATCCATGAACCGCGAGACGGTCGACCCCGTCAACGCCGAACCGCTGCACGCGACGACTTTCAAGCTGGACGTGTCGTAGCGTGATCGCACGGACTCGGGTAGATCGAGTATGCGCTGCAACATGATCGGGACGGCGATCAGCGACGTGCACCGATGAGTCTGGATTGCCCGCAAGCACTCTTCCGGATCGAATCGATCCTGCAGAACCACTGTTGCCCGCAGCGGTGTACTGATCTGCAACGCCGCCAGCCCCCAACTGTGGAACATCGGCGCAGCGATCAGCATGCGCTCGTTCATACGAAGTGGCATGCGGGACAACATGGCCGCGACGGTCCCGAAGCCGCGTGGGGTCGGGCGAAGTGCACCTTTGGGAGACCCGCTGGTGCCCGAGGTCAGCACGACAACGGATCCGGGCCGTTGCGGTCTGTCGAACGTGGCGGACGGAGCCGCGACGAAATGCTCCAGAGTGCGACGGCCCGCGACGACGGTATGAGCCGACAAGCTGACGCGGAGGACGTCGCTGGGGAGGTAGCGAACCATCTTGTCGAATTCGTCGTCGACGAACAGCGCTTGCAACTGGTGACGACTCGAGATGGTCTCGATCTGGCGGGCCGCGAGGCCGGTGTTGAGAAGTACGACCTCGACACCGAGCATGCCGCAGGCGACGACGCATTCGATCATGGCAGTGTGATTGCGGGCCAGAACTCCTACCGTGCTTCCCGGGCGAATTCCGGATGCGGCGAACCCTGCTGCTATCCGATGCGATCGCAGGTGGATCTCTGCGAACGTGCGAGTACCGCGATCGTCGATCACGGCAATTTCGTCCGGTGACTTGGCGGCGGCGGCCGCGAAGCCACCGCCGAGGGTGAAGCCCCATTTCGCCAGCGAGTTCAGCTGCCGGTATGCGCGATCAGGACGCGCGGCACGAACGACGCCGGTACCGATCATCGTTTTGAGGACCGCAAGCTGTAGCGACCGGGAATCGCCGGCGTTGGACACGATCGATGTCGTTGCGCCGGAGAGGGACTCGGCCAACCTGTTCAGGCCACCCATGACCCAGTCGACCACTGCCCGATTGTGTTCGGGTTGCGGCGAGTAGGTTCCGGCCAGGCCGGCTCGGAAGATCGTCACATCGATTTTGGTCTCGCTCGGTGAACGCGCGCTGAGGGTGAATCTGATGAAACCGCCGGATTCGACGTGCTCGACGGTGATGATCGGCCGGTTACGTCTGTTCACCACGACTTCGAGTGCGTGCTCGACCCCACCGACGTCGCACGTGTAGCGGTTCGCCGACTCGCTGAGAAGGCAGTACCCGAGTCCGGGGAAATATCGCGGGTACAGTTCGACCGCACTGAGCACCCCGCACACTTGCTCGACGTCGTGTGCGAAGACCGTGCTGCAATCGATGACGTCGGAAACCATGGTCCACCCCTGTGCCTTGCCGTGTCGAACAGCGCCGCTGCCACATCGGCACCGACCAGAAGAATGGCAGCGCACATCGGTAACGGGTCATCCGCCTGGATGAAGTCGTCATAGTAATCCCGGTGCGCGGTTTCGGGAAGGAAACGCGAATCTCCGTCTAATTGGGACGAAGTTCGCCGCCGCCCCAGATCTCGTCGAACGGAACCGTTTGGGCCAGGATTCGCTCCGCCGCTCGGTGTCCCGACAGGAATGCCGCGGTCACCGTCGACGGATCGTCCGTCCACGTTGCCTCGCCGGCCAGGTGTAGAACTCCGCCGACCGGGGTCGACAGATCGTCGTGGTCGCTCGGTCGCGAGCCGACCGCCGGGTAAGAGTAAGCACCGCGGGAGAACGGGTCGTCCTGCCATCGCGTGACATGCACCCGCTGCGGGGAGATCACGCGTTCGCCGTAGAGGCCACGAAGCGCGTCGAGCACCGATTCGGCAATGCGTGCGTCGGACCACTGCCGGATCGTCTGCGCACACGGCCCCGCCGCAAACGTGAGCAGCGTGGGCAACCCCTGCGGCACGGTCACGTCGTACCACGAGTGCCACCAACGCCCGGCCTCCCCCTGCTGCCGAATCGCGTAGACGTCCTCGTCCCAGAATGCATGCGGGAACTGTAGGAACACCTTCTCGAACGCGTTCATCTCGAGTCCGTCCAACGCAGTCGACACCGGATGGGGAAGAGGCGGTTCGATAAGCAAGGTCGGTGACTTCAGGACGCCGATCGGAACCGTCACCACGATGTGGTCGGCCGAGAACGTCTCGGTGAGAGTCTCGACGGAGGAGCTGTTCGATCCCCACGCGATGCGTGTCACTTCATGGCCGAGTCGTACATCCAGCCCGTCGGCCAGACAGACCGCGAGCCGGTCGTACCCCTCGGGGAAGACGACCTCGTCACCCTCGATCGCGTCGTCGTCCAACCCGTGCGCATCGAGCATCCCCTGGTCGACACCCAGCTGTTCCTCGGCCCGGTGACCCAGGAACTCCCGGACCCGTTCGATTCGATCAGGATCCCATGCGAGCCGTTTCACGGTGCTGTTCACGGCATCCCCGTACGACGTGCCCAGGGTCGATGTCGCTACGGTCGCCGCCAACAGCTCGTCGACGACGTGTACGTCCGACGCGAAGCTCGCAACCTCGTCCTCGCTCAGACGCCGTCCGTTCGGTGAGTAGTACGCGATGGGTCGTCCGTCCGGCTGAAAACTCCCCACCGTGAACTCACTGGTCAGAATGCCGAAAGCCTGTACTGCGTCGGCCAGCGGATTGTTGTCGATTCCATGAACCCAGGACGCACCGACATCGAGAATCTGTCCGTCCGTCCGCAGGGTGTCCACTCGTCCGCCGATGCGGTCGCGGGCTTCGAGAACGACCACACGGTGACCCGCACGGTGCAGAATGCGTGCTGCGGTGAGGCCGGAAATGCCGGCTCCCACCACCACGGTGTCGACGTGCGTCATGCTCTGTCCGTTCCCTTGGTTGCCGACATGCTCAGTTCCCACGGCCGGGGTTGCCGTTGCCGGAGTTCCCGTTGCCTGAATTGCCGTTGCCGTTGCTGTTGCCTGGACTCCCGTTGCCGGAGTTGCCGTTGCCCGCATCACCGTTGCCCGCATTACCGTTGCCCGCATTACCGTTGCCGTTGTTCCCGTTTCGCGGTGGAGCCACAGGTTGTGGCGGCTCGGCGGGCACCTGATCGACGGCGGGGGCGGGCACGTCCTGGGGGAGGTTCGAGACAACCGGCATCGAGGACTCGGATGCCGTCGTCACGGGTGCAGGACTGGTCGGAGCGGTGACCGATGTGGACGGCGATGTCTCGATCGGCTCGTCGCCTGTTCCGGTTGCCATCCAGGCAATTGCCGACGCGACGGCGACGAACAGTGCGGCCGCAGCCAGAAAGACAAGACCGCGACGCCGTGAACCCTCCGTTTGCCGAGGGGCCGAATCCTGTTCGGCGACAAACGTTGTCGCATTCGCGGCGGGCAGGACCGCAGTGGCCGGCGGTGGTGGCGGTTCGCTGGAAAGACTGTGTAAGGCGTCGGCCACGGTGTCCGCCGTCGGCCTGTTTTCGGGATGTCTGGCCGTCATCGTCGTCAGCAGTGAATGCCACTGGGGCCCGAGTTGCTCGGGTACCTCGGGATCGCGGTGCAAGCGCGCCACGGCTGCGGCTACCGCGCTGCCGTCGAACACCATTGCGCCGGTAAGACATTCGATGAGAACCAATCCGAGGCTGTAGATATCGGTTGCAGGCCCCGCAGAGGTGCCCGTCGCCTGTTCCGGGCTGAGATAGTGAGCGGTGCCGACGGTGGTGCCGTGCTCGGTGAGGCGGTCGGCGTCGACGATGCGAGCGATACCGAAATCGGTGAGCTTCACGCAGTGTCCCGTGCTCGACGCCGGCTCTCGGGCGACCAGGATGTTGGCCGGTTTGATGTCGCGGTGGATCACGCCGCGGTGGTGGATGTAGGCAAGGGCTCGAGCAATCTCGTGTCCCATCCGGGCGACGACATCGCCCGGTAGTGCGCGGCCTGCGCGGTAGCCGTTCAGAGTGGGGCCGTCGACGAACTCCATCACGAGAAAAGGCACTCGGATGCCGCCGGTGTCGGGGGCGGTACCCGCGTCGTACAACGTCACCAGGCCAGGATGCGACAGCGACGCGAGCGTCCTGATCTCGGCATCGATCCGTGCATCGGTATGTGCGGGTTCACCCTGACGGAATATCTTCACGGCAACGGGCCTACCGAGGACGTCGTCGTCGGCTCGAACGACATCTGCCATTCCGCCGCGCCCCACGACGTTGCCCAGACGATATCTGCCCGCGAACAGGTGATCGTCGGAGTTCGCACCCACCATTGTTCACCGCCGATTCGAAGTCTTCCGAGAACCCTATAGCCCGTCGGCGAGGGAAGAAGGCGCGGCCGGCGACCATCGGGCATGATGGTTCCCCGGGTGGGGACCGTCGAGATGTACCGAGGGAGGTCCGCCTGTGCATCGTGACGCCTCGCACGCGCAATTTTCGCCGATGACGATCGATATCACGTCGACCTACCAGCCGATCGTCGCGTTGGACGGCCGAGCTGTCGTGGGTTACGAAGCCCTGGTGCGGACCTGCGGCGACGCGCAAGCGATCTCGCCGCCGCAGCTGCTGCGCGAGGCGGCCGATCGAGGCGAGTCGGCCGAGTTCGACTGGCGGTGCAGACTCAGCGCCCTGAGCGGGGCCGTCGAAGCCGGTTTCCCCGAAGGACTCGCGTTGTTCGTCAACGCGGAACCCACAGCCCTGGACGCGCCACCTCCGAGAGAGTGCCTGCCATTGGTGGCCGAGGCATCTCGGTTGTCGATCATCGTCGAGATCACCGAGCGAGATCTGATGGGTGACCCCTCCGGGCTGCTGCGTGCGGTAGAGCATGCCCGCGACCTGGGATGGCGGGTCGCGCTCGACGATGTGGGTGCAGACTCGTCGAGTCTGGCACTGATTCCGCTGCTCCGGCCCGACGTGATCAAGCTGGATATGTCTCTCGTGCAGGGCCGTTCGAGCTATGCCACGGCGTCCGTGGTGTCCGCGGTCGCCGCAGAGGCCGAACGCAGCGGTGCGCTGGTGCTCGCCGAGGGAATCGAAACGGAGCGGCACGAAGCGACCGCGCACGACATGGGTGCGGTTCTCGGCCAGGGCTACCTGTACGGCGCCCCGACTCGTCTACCCACCTTCGGAGCCACCGGCGGTACGGCCAACACACTCGAGTTGGAGCCGGCAATAACCGTCCGGGCCCCTGTTGCCGTGACGCCGTACGGTCTGGTCCATCGATTCGGAACCCGTCGGCGCGCTGACGCACGGCTTCTCGACGACATCGAGAACGGTCTGCTTCGCAGTGTCTACGGCACCGGTGCGTCGACCGTCGTATTGGCGACGACGAACGCGTCGGCCGGGACGACCGCCGAGCGTGTCGCGTTGTTCGACGACCTCGCTGTGCGCACGTCTCTCGTGGCCGTCTTCGACTCGCGGCCGATGCCGGGTGAACATCGGTTTCGGACCGTTGCGGTCGGCGAGGACGAACCACTGGCGTCGGAGCGCTCGATTGTCATCGTGGCACCGATGTCTAGCGTTGCTCTCATCGCGGTGGAGAGCGGAACTGCCCACGACGGAAGCGTGTTGTACGACTACTGCCTGACCTACGACCGACACATGGTCCTCGATGCGGCGACGCTTCTGCTCCGCCGATTGCCCGCTCGGACCCGTGTATGAGCCACTACAAGTCAAGAATATGTAAATATTTGCCCGTTTTTCGATAAAGACCGTGACGTGTGCCCGGGATGATGTTGACTCGACGTCATGAGTTTTCACCGTCTCGCCATCGACTATTCGGCCGCGGACGGAGGCACGATCAGTTCTATCGAGACAGCGATCAACAATGCTTTCGATCCGATCTCCGCCGCTGTCTCCAGCTTCGTGTTCTTCACCGTGAACATCGGTGGTGCCGCAGTTCCACTGATCGTTCTGTGGCTGATTCTGGGTGCCGTCGTCTTCACCGTCACGTTCAAGTTCATTCAGTTCCGCGGTATCAAGCGATCTTTGATCCTGGTGAGCGGCAAAGAAGACGAAGCCGATGCACCAGGAGAAGTCAGCCACTTCCGGGCTCTCACGGCCGCAGTGTCCGGAACCGTGGGACTGGGGAACATTGCAGGTGTGGCGGTCGCAGTCACGCTGGGTGGACCAGGGGCGACCTTGTGGATGATCCTCGCCGGACTGCTGGGAATGGCCTCGAAGTTCGTCGAGTGCACCCTAGGCGTGAAATATCGGGATATCAACGAGGACGGCACCGTCTCGGGCGGGCCGATGAAGTACCTCACCAAGGGACTCGCCGAGCGAGGTCTTGCAAAGGTCGGGAAGGTGATGGCTGCCTTCTACGCCGTCATCATCACGTTCTTCGCCATCAGTGGCGGCAACATGTTTCAGGCCAATCAGACGTACGCGCAGGTCCGCTCGGTTACCGGTGGCGACGAAGGCTTCCTCGGTTCGGACGGTGCGAAGGCAGTGTTCGGACTCGTGATCGCACTCATCATCGGCCTGGTCATCATCGGCGGCATGAAGTCCATTTCGGCCGTCACCGCAAAACTCGTTCCTTCCATGGCGTTGGTCTATGTCGTCGCGTGCGGCGTCGTCATCGCCGTGAACTTCCGGTCCGTTCCGACGGCGTTCGGTGCCATCTTCGACGGCGCGTTCTCACCCGAGGGCGTGGCAGGCGGAGTACTCGGAGTGATGATCATCGGGTTCCAGCGCGCGGCCTTCTCCAACGAGGCCGGGTTGGGATCGGCTTCCATTGCTCACTCGGCCGTCAAGACCAGACATCCGGTCACCGAAGGATTCGTGGCAATGCTCGAGCCCTTCATCGACACTGTGGTCATCTGCACGGCAACGGCCCTGACCATCGTGATCGCCAATACTGTGTCCTGGCAGGACCAGCGCGCCATAGTTGCCGAAACCGGTGAGTTGCCGGCGGGCGGCGTCACGCTCACCTCCGACGCCTTCGAGACCGTCCTGCCGTGGTTCCCGTACGTACTCACTCTCGCTGTGGCACTGTTCGCGTTGTCCACGGCGATCACCTGGGCGTACTACGGACTACAGGCCTGGACATCGTTGTTCGGTCGCAGCCGGTTGTCGCGCAATTTCTTCAACCTCATGTTCTGCACCTTCACCGTCATCGGCACCGTCCTGTCGCTCGGCTCGGTGCTCGACTTCGCCGACGCCACGCTGTTCCTTCTGGCGTTGGTCAACATCTCGGGCCTCTACTTGCTGCTGCCGGTCGTCAAACGGGAACTGTCCGACTACATGGCAGTGCGTCGGGGCGAATCGAAGGCAGTCGACGCCGAGCTGTGACAGTGTCGGTCGACCGACCAACTGCTTCCGAACAGGAGAGCGTTCACCACGGCACCCCAGCCCGGAGTGGTCGGTACACTGACGCGCAGTCGGCAGGAGGTGAGGGCATGAAGACGGATTTCAAGAAGACCCTCGACTCGTATTCGGCACGGCGCAACGTGTTTCGAGTTCTGACCGTGCCACCGACGAAATACTTGATGATCGACGGCCACGGGGATCCGAACACCGCACCGGAATATGCCGATGCTGTATCCACCCTGTTCCCCGTTGCGTATCGGCTGAAATTCACCAGTAAGAACGACCTGGAGCGCGACTACGTCGTCCCACCGCTCGAAGCCTTGTGGTGGGCGCCGGACATGGCGGCCTTCACCACGCGCCGGGACAAGTCGAACTGGCTCTGGACTGTGATGATCATGGTGCCTGACTGGATCGACCACACGATGTTCGAGCACGCCGTACGGGTCGACGCATCCGAGAACCGTTCGGACCGACGTGACGGAATGCGCCTCGACACCCTCGACGAGGGCCTGTGCGTGCAAACTCTGCACACCGGTTCCTACGACGACGAGGCCGCCGTGCTCGACGAGATGCACCACCGCTACATCCCGCAGGCCGGGCTGACGATGACCGGCCGTCATCACGAGATCTACCTCAGTGACCCACGACGGGTCGAACCGGCGAAGCTGCGCACCATTCTTCGGCAACCGGTGCGGTACTCGGCGGACGAGGCCTCGCTCTGACACGATGACCGGCATGACCAATGCGGTGCGTCCGGCGTCGTTCACCGTCGGCACCCTCACGTTGCTCGGGGCCCTGTACTTCGCTCAGGGGCTGCCTTTCGGCTTCTTCACGCAGGCCCTGCCCGTCGTCCTTCGAGAGTCGGGCTTCTCGTTGGTGAAAATCAGTGCAACCGGGGTGTTGTTTCTGCCGTGGGCGCTGAAATTTCTGTGGGCACCGTACGTCGATCGTTACGGGTCGAGGCGGCGGTGGCTTCTGTCCTTACAGGTGTCCGCCGCGCTGGTGGCGCTCGCACTGTCTTTTCTCGATTTGTCGTCGACGTTGCGCTGGCTGTTCGTCGGAATCTTTGTCATCAACGCGCTGTCGGCCACCCAGGACATCGCAACGGATGGGATAGCGGTTCGCACGTTGACGGTGGCGCAACGCGGCCTGGGTAACGGTCTGCAAGTGGGCGCGTACCGGGTAGGTATGGTGTGCGGCGGGGGAGTGCTGTTGTGGCTGTTCACCTTTGCGGGATGGCAGGTGCTCTTCGTTGCGATGGCATTGCTGATCCTGTTGGCGACGGCCCCGGTCTGGTTCATGAACAGGCAACTGGCCGCGGCAGACGTGGACACCGACCGGCAGCCCGAGTCCGAGGGCCCGGCGCGACTCTCTGTGGCCTGGTGGTCCCGATTGCGCAGGCCTGGCATGGTCGCGTTCATCCTTCTCATCGTCGGCTTCAAATTCGGAAACTCGATGGGCTCGGCGCTGGTCGGCCCGTTCCTTTCGGACAACGGACTGACCTTGACTCAGATCGCCCTGGTCGAGGGCGGCCTGTCGTCGGTGGCAGCACTCGGAGGTGCTGCGCTCGGCGCGTGGTTGTCCTTTCGCTTCGGACGTCGTCAGGCTCTGCTGGTCGGCGGAATCGCCCAAACTCTCAGTCTTGCGTTGTATGTAGTGGCATCGTTCGGCATCGGCGGGTTTCCGCTCCTGGTCGCGGCCAACGTCACCGAACACGTGCTGGGCGGCGCTGCAACCGTTGCCGTTTTCGCACTGATGATGGACGCATCGGAAAAACGTTATGCAGGAAGCGATTACACACTGATGGCCTGCGCAATCGTCTTTGCGCAGGGTGCGTCCGGACTTACGGCGGGCGTGATCGGCGACGTGTTCGGTTACACCGCGTTGTTCGGTTCCGCACTGGTGCTGTCCGCGGTCGGTTGCGCGGTGCTGATCGTGGCGCTCGACAGGGGCTGGGGGCCCGTCGGGCTGCACGAGGTCATCTCAGTCGAATCTCGCAGCCACTGAAGGCGCCCACTGCTCCTCCGTCGCTCAGCTTTCGGCGACCGAGCCGGAGATGTTCACCATCCACTGCACACCGAACTTGTCGGTGAGCATGCCGAATGTGTCACCCCACGGTGCTGCGTCGAGACCCATAGTGAATTGTGCGTCGACGGCCAGCGCGTTCCAGTAGCCCGTCAATTCCTCGTGCTCGGTACCGAAGAGCGAGACGCTCATCGTGTTTCCGGGTGTGTGTTCCATCGACGACGGGGTGTCGGCCCCCATCAGTGTGAATCCGCTGGGAGTTGTCAACTGGCCGTGCATGATCAGGTTCTTCTCGGATGGATCGTCGGTGGCCTGGCCCTCGCCGAACGTGGTCAGCGTGAGCTCTCCACCGAAGACCGTCCTGTAGAACTCCATAGCGGTGCGCGCATTGTCACGGAACGACAGGTACGGACTGAGTGTGGGCATGGCGGGACTCCTTCTCGAATCGAACGACCGGTGCGGGCTGCATCGGCTTCATCCGTCGAAAAAGTAGACACGAAGCTGGGGGAGAACTCACCGCCCAGGCTCGGATGGGCTCGCCTCGGCCTCGGCGAGAATGGCGCGGAGGGCAGCCACATGGCGGCGGTAGGCGGTTTTACCCTCCCTAGTCAGCGACAGCCACATCCGCCGCGAGTCGGTGCGTGATCTCTGCTGATCCACGTAGCCGGCGTCGACCAGGGCCGCCACCTGCTTGCTCAGCGCCGATGCGCTCAATCCACTGTGTTCCTTCACGACGGCGAGCTCGAGCGTCGTACCTGCCGCCAGCAGCGCGCAGATCCGCAGCCGGTTCGCCGGATGAATGATCGGATCCAGATCGTCCGTCATCGGTGTGTGCTCCGGTAGTGAGCGATCGAACCGAACGAGTAGGTCGCCGTCGCTGCTGTAGCGAGGAGCACCAGCGTCCAGCTCGGCAGGGATGGCTGCGCGAATGCCAGTGCCACCACCACGAAAGCAACGGACAGTGCGACCGACGCCAGAAATCCACGGCTGGTAGGCAGCGCCCACGGTGTGCCCATTCGGAACCCGGTGATCACGTTCGTTGCCACAATGGCCGCGGCCAGAATCAGCAGGGCGACAGTGCGGTGGGAGTCGGTGAGCAGTGGCGTGAGTGCCAACGCCCCGATGAGCACTGCGTTGACGGCGTACAACCAGACCGGCCACGGAGTGTCGCGCACGGCGCGTTGCACGCGGTCGATGTCGTCGAGAGTCGTTCGAGCTTCGGACGAGGTGGGCTTATCGATGCTTTCCATATCGGAAACCATATTGGATAGTTTCCGATATGGCAACGAATTGTGTGATCAGTTCTCGAGATCGGTATCGGTCGGCCGCGGCACCTCGGCCTCCCAGCGGGCCCGTCGCTCGTCCGGGGATTGTTCCCACCACGGCGTACCTCGTTCTCCCAGGGCGACTTTGGCGGCCTGAACGCCCGCGCGAGACTCTGTGGCACCGGAGGTGCGTTTGACGTCTCTGCGCCACGCCATGAGGATCGAGCGCAATTCGGCGTTGCGATCCTCGGGAATGTCGGGATCGGTCGCGCGCCACCGTCGACCTTTGATGACGACATAGTGACCGTCTTCGGTGCGTTCCACTTGCTCGGCCATGAGACCACCTTGCCACCCGACACTGCCTGTCGTCGGTTCGACGCGTGGTTTACGATTCCGGCACCTGTTCCGCTTCTGCCTCACACCGAACCGAGGATTGCCATGCGCACCGTGATCGTGACCGCGTTCGTTTCGCTCGACGGCGTCATGGAGGGGCCGGGTGGGGAAGTCGGCTACCGCAACGCGGGGTGGACGTTCAAGGACATCGAGTTCGATCCAGCGGCGTACGAGATCAAGGGCCGCGAGCAGGACGAGGCCACGGCCATGCTGCTGGGGCGTACCTCCTACGAGGCGTTCGCTCCCGTGTGGCCCACGATGGACGATTTCGCCGGATACAACTCGATGCCCAGATACGTGGTGTCGACGACATTGGAGCGCAGCGACGACCGTTGGCCGGCAACCATTCTGCGCAGCATCGACGACGTCGCCGAACTCCGGGAGACCGAAGGCGGGCCGATCTCGGTGCACGGTAGCGCGACGCTGGGTCGTAGCCTCGCCGATGCCGGTCTCGTCGACCGCTACCACCTGTTGGTCTTCCCGATGCTGCTCGGCGCGGGCAAGCGGCTGTTCAGCTCCAGCGACAAGGCCACGATTCACCTGGATCTGGTGGAGCACGAGGTGTACGGCAACGGCATCCAGAAGCAGGTGTTCGACGTCCGTCGATGACCGTAACCGTCGATGACCCGGATTCGTCGACAGCGCGCGATTCAGATGTCGTCGCTCTTCAGGGTGCGCCGCCGAACGGCTACGAGGTGAAGCTCCGGTCGGGACGCCGCCATCCGCTCGACCCGGTCGAGGATGTCGGTCACGTGGTCGAGGTCGCCGGCTACCACCGACGCTCCGATTTCGGCCCGTCTGTGCAGGTCGCGATGGTCGGTTTCGGCGACCGACACCGCGAATTTTCGATGCAGCTCCGAGATCACGGGCCGAATCACCGAGCGCTTCTCCTTCAGGGAGTGCACGTCGCCCAACAAAAAATCCAGTTCTATCCATCCGATCCACATAGGCTTACGACTGTACCGCGGTAGTGGGCGGGGCTACCCGGTGCGAGCCGAAGGGCCCGCACCAGGTAGCGGTCAGCTCTTGGCCACCAGGCCGAGTGCTACCAGATCGGCCAGATACTTCTCGATCAGTTCTCGCCCCAGGTGTGGGATATCGCCGACAGCCGACGCGAATTCGTCTGCCGGCAGGATTGCTCCCGACGACGGGTGCTGGGGATGCGCGTAGGAGTGGATCAGCGGCAACAACGAGTGTGACCGTTGTTTCTCCGGTAGTTCCTGAACTGCCGCGCTGAACCTTTCGAACCAGTCGTCGTAATCGTCGACGATCTCGATGGTGCAGCCCGCGTCACGTAACCAATCGACGAACGTATCCAACGATATGTCGTCGTCGTGGGGGTTCAAGATGTCGAAGGTTCGGTAGCCTGCCACGTCGTCGCCCGCGATCGAGGTGATGGCCGCTGCACTGAAGTCCGCAGGCAATCCGTCGTAGTGAGCCAGTGGCCTGCCCTGCTCGTCGGTGGGCGCTCCGGTGTCGGTGGCATAGAAGCTTCTCGGTGCCAGCCCGGTTGCGACCACCGACAGGATCAGGCGCGTGAATACGTCGGGCACGTTCAGCTGACCGGACCATCTGCTGTGGGCGAGGATCATGTCGGACCGGAAGACCGAAACGGGCAGCGAGTACTCGTCGAAAGCGTTGCGCAACAACACTTCGCCCGCCCACTTGGAGTTTCCGTAACCGTTGGCGTACGACTCGTCGACTGCTCGTTGCGGACTGTCCACCCGAATGTCACCGTTCTCGTGGAAGTCGTCGACACCGACGGCAACCGCGACCGTCGACAGGTAGGTCACCGGCTTGATGTGGTCGGTCAAGGCCAACCGGATCACCTCGGCCGTTCCGACGACGTTCGGTCCGAAGAGGTGCTCGTACGGCAGCGCGTGATTGACCAGTGCTGCCGGGTGCACGACGCGGTCCACGCGGCGGGAAAGTTCTTCCCAGACAACGTCGGTCAACCCGAACCGGGGAGTGCCCAGATCGCCTGCAATCACGTCGAGTGCGGCGTCGGCCAACGCGCGGTATCGATCGGACAACGTCGCGTCCCCGCTGTCGAAGGCGGCGTCGAGCCGAGCGCGGGCATCGGCATCGGAGCGTCCGCGCACCAGGCAGATGACTCTTCCGCCGGCGGCTGCCATCTTCTCGAGCCATTCGAGGCACAGAAACCTGCCCAGGTAGCCGTTCGCTCCCGTCAGCAGCACGGTGTTCGTTACCGGCCGAGGGCCTGGAATTCGATGAGCGGCATCGAGCAGTGAGGCGTCCAGAAATGCCGACAGTGGCAGATCCGATGCGTGCGCGACGGAAGCGTCGCGTCCGTGAACCGACGCGAATGTCGCTGTGTCGGAATCGTTGTCGATCGCGGACGTGATGTAGTCGGCAAGAGCCGCCAAGTCCATGGCGGGTCCGGTGATCACCCCGACCGGGACGTCGACGTCGTAGATGTCGCGCAGCAATGTGGAAAACGTCAACGCCGACAACGAGTCACCACCGAGATCGGTGAAGTGGGCATCGGGCCGGATGTCTGCGCCCGAACAGCCGAGTAGAGCCTGGGCGGCGTCCCCGACCGTGACGAGCACGGGTGCCTGGGCACCGGAACGCCGGAGCTCACGCAGTCGATCGGTCTGCCCCGATTCGAGTTCTGCGTAGCGACGCTCGAGTTCGTCGCCGTACCGCTCGACGAGTTTGGGACGCAATTGCTTTCCGGCACCCGACAGCAAACCGTTGTCCTGAGTGAAGGGCTCGCGTTCGAGCACGACCTCGCGAGGTATCTCGTACGAATTCAGCGACTCCGTGCGAGCGATCCGCTGTAGCGACTCCATGATCGCGCCCGCAGTCGAGTTCGCGTGGGCAGGAACGACGATCGCCAACAGATACGACCGCTGGCTGTTGCCGTACAGGAAGATCTGGTCCACCAGCTCGCTCGTACCGAACACCGCTTCCAGGCGCGCCAACGCGACGAATTCGCCCTGGGCCAACTTCAGCACGTTCTTGCGACGATCCACGTATGCGAGCCGGTCCGGTTCCAGCTCGGCCACGACATCGCCGGTGCGGTAGAACCCGTCCGAATCGAAGACGTCTGCGGTCACATCGGGCCGCTTGTAGTAGCCGGGGATGATCGACGTCGTCTTGAGTAGGAGCTCACCACGTGGATGGGGAGTGTCGGTGGAGAAATAGCCGAGTTCGGGCACGTCGTCCAACTTGTATTCGAGAACCGGTGGCCGCGCGACAATCCCGTCGAGAAGTACCATTCCGGCTTCGGTCGAGCCGTAATTGTCGCGAACCCGAACGTCGAGCAAGTCGGTCACGAAATCCTTGACCTCGGCGGCGATGGGTGCGGTGCCCACCATTGCAGCCAGGATTCGTCCACCGAACTGCTCGGACCGCACGCGCTCGAGCACGCCTCGCGAAATCTGCTCGTGTTCGCCCGCATCGGTACCGTCGACCGCACGATCGATTTCGGCGAGCACGGTGTGGCGAATCATCTCGCACACCCGCGGAATCAACAACGCCAGCGTGGGGCGCGCCAGAGCGAAGTCCTCGAACAACGTGGACAGGTCGCTGGAGCCGGCGAAATGAACCGTGCCGCCCGCCGCCAGAGTCGAGAAAACGAGCCCGCGGCCCGCAAGGTGGCTCATCGGTAGGTAGTCGAGAGTGATGACGGGAAAAGCCGGCTCGTCGACACCCTCGGACGAGGCACCCGTCCGATGCCAGGCCCCGGTCCACGCACCGGACACGATCTGCTCGGTATGCATCGCCCCTTTCGGAGTACCGGTGCTGCCGGAGGTGTAGATCAGTGCGGCGAGGCGCTCGGGATCCTCGACGTCGAACAACGGCACCTGGGGGAGTCGGGAACCCTCGTCCACCAGTTCGGTGAGCGGTCGAACAGCAATGCCGGACCCGTGGACACCCTCGCGCGCGGACGTCAGCGCGCGGGTGTCGGCATCGATTCGGTCGTCGTAGTCGAGTACGACCACTGTGCGGATCGACCGGCAGTGACCGGCGACCTCCATCGCGACGGCGAGGTTGTCCACGTCGGAGGCCAGGACCACCGGCTCGACCTCGTCGACGATGGCCCTCAGTTGACCCGCGGTGGCTCCGGCCTGAAGTGGAACTGCGACTGCGCCAACACGGATTGTGGCCAGTTCGGTGATCACGTAGTCGATGCCGGCGAAACCGAGCGTGGCCACGAAGTCGCCCGCAGCGATGCCGCCGTCGTCGTGACCGAGGGCGGACGCCAAGGCTCCCGCGTCGGCCCAGGCCTGCCCGTAGGTCACCGTGTCGAATCGGGGGAGCAAGCGAGCGGTAGTGCTGCCGTCGGTGTCCTCGATCGTGCGCGCGCGGCGTCCCAGGGCGGGGCGGTCGGCGTACCTGGTCATGATCTCGGCAACCACGCGAGCGAGGTTGGGTGCCAGTTCACGAGCCGCGTCGGCAACCGACCGATCCGGCTCGGCAGCCCGGAACTCCGGATCGCTGTCGTGAAGATGCTGGAAACGGTCTCGTTGGCGGATGTCTCGATCGTGTTCGCTGTCGACGGCCACTGTGCTTTTCATGGCAATTGTTCGGGTCATGCTTCGCTCCCCTCCACGATGCACCGGACGACGCCGGATCATCGTGCTCGTACGTCGAATATCGTTATCAAAGGTAAGTATATGCCCGTGGCCGAGTAGGTAATCGTGACGCTGCTCATAGTCCAATTGGCCGGAAATGTCTGTGTTTCAACCTTTCTCGCGTACTGCTATGCCGGGCAACCGTCGTGTATCCGGGCGGCGTAGGTACTCGATGTGGACGACCGAACTCGACTTGTATGGTGAGTTGCACGTCACGTGCGACGCGGTTGCCGCTCCCTCGTAGAGCTCACGCCGTCGGCTCACGCGTCACCCCTCTCGATCGGAGCAGCGAAATGTCGGACGTTCTCTCACGCCGCGACCTGGATTTTCTGTTGTACGAATGGCTCGATGTGGTTGCGTTGACGGAGCGGCCACGTTTTGCGGAACACTCGCGCGAAACGTTCGATGCGGTACTGGACCTGAGCGCAGACATCGCCCACAAGCATTTCGCCCCGCACAACAAGAAGGCCGATGCACACGAGCCCACCATGAACAGGGATGGTGCGGTGGAGCTGATCCCCGAGGTGAAGGCCGCTCTCGACGTGTACCGCGACGCGGGGTTGATCGCCGGGCAGTTCGACGAATCGATCGGCGGTATGCAGTTGCCCGCCACCGTCTCTCGTGCTGCGATGGCGTTCTTCCAGGCTGCAAATGCTGGAACGTCCTCGTATCCGTTCCTGACGATGGCCAACGCCAATCTGATCGCCACCTACGGCACTCCGGAGCAGGTGCGCGACTACGTGCGGCCCATGATCGACGGGCGTTGGTTCGGCACCATGTGCTTGTCCGAACCGCAGGCCGGGTCGTCGCTGGCGGACATCACCACGAAGGCTGTGCCGCAGGACGACGGCAGCTACCGGCTCACCGGAACCAAGATGTGGATCTCCGGTGGAGATCACGAACTGACCGAGAACATCGTGCACCTGGTTCTGGCGAAGACGCCGGGTGGACCTCCCGGCGTCAAAGGGATCTCGCTGTTCATCGTTCCCAAGTTCCTGCCGAACGGTGAGGGCGGCATCGCCGAACGTAACGACATCGTGCTGACCGGGCTCAATCACAAGATGGGCAACCGCGGTACCACCAACACCCTGCTCGCGTTCGGCGACGGAACCCATTCTCCCGGTGGGAAAGCCGGGGCAGTCGGCTATCTCGTCGCGGAGGAGAACCGTGGTCTGTCGTACATGTTCCACATGATGAACGAGGCCCGGATCGGCGTCGGATTCCTGGCGATCGCACTCGGCTACGTCGGCTACCTGAAGTCCGTCGAGTACGCGAAGACGCGCACCCAGGGACGGCCACTGGGAGCCAAGGATCCGGCCGCGCCTCCGGTCGCATTGATCGAGCACGCCGACGTGCGCCGAATGTTGTTGGCGCAGAAGTCGTATGTCGAGGGGGCATTGGCCCTCGGGCTCTACTGCTCGCGTTTGGTGGACCACCAGGATTCGGCATCGGACGCCGCCGACGCAGCTCGATCGACACTGTTGCTCGACGTACTGACACCGATCGCCAAGAGTTGGCCCTCGCAGTGGTGTCTCGAGGCCAACAGTCTTGCCATTCAGGTGCACGGGGGTTACGGCTACACCCGCGACTACGACGTGGAACAGCACTACCGCGACAACCGGCTCAACCCCATTCACGAAGGTACACACGGCATTCAGGGCTTGGACCTACTCGGCCGCAAGGTCGTCATGCAGAACGGTGCCGGGTTGGCGCTGCTCTCCGAGCGAATCGCCGAGACCGTGACGCGAGCATCGACTCACGGGGGAGCGGCCGAGCAGTACGGCACCGAGCTGAACAACAGGTTCTCGAGGATCGTCGAGGTCACCGCCGCAGTCTGGGGTACCGGTGACGCCGCCGTGGCGTTGGCGAATTCCACGGCCTACCTCGAGGCAATGGGCCACACGGTCATCGCGTGGATGTGGCTCGAGCAGCTGCTTGCCGTGGGAGACCGAATCGGAGACTTCTACGACGGAAAGCGCTCTGCTGCACGGTACTTCTTCGTCTACGAGCTACCGAAGGTCGATGCACAGCTCGATCTGCTGGCGCTTCTCGATCGAACGACCCTCGATATGTCACCCGCCTGGTTCTGAGCACGAGACACCCGATACAAGGAGATTTCAGAACATGTCGATCTTGGACAAATTCCGCCTCGACGGCCGCGTCGTCATCGTCACGGGCGCATCGTCCGGTTTGGGAGTGTCTTTCGCGAAAGCGGCGGCCGAGGCCGGAGCCGACGTGGTGCTGGCCGCCCGTCGCGTCGACAAGTTGGCACAGACTGCCGCACTGATCGACAGCGTCGGTGGGCGTTCGCTGAGCGTGGCAACCGATGTGGTCGATCCCGACCAGTGCACGGCCATGGTCGAGGCCGCCGTCGCCGAGTTCGGCAAGGTGGACGTGCTGATCAACAACGCCGGCGTCGGCACGGCGTACCCCGCCACCCGCGAGACTCCCGAGCAGTTCCGCTCTGTCATCGACATCAACCTGAACGGCTCCTACTGGGCCGCTCAGGCGTGTGGACGGGTGATGCAGCCCGGAAGCTCGATCGTGAACATATCCAGCATTCTGGGGCTCACCACCGCCGGTCTGCCTCAGGCTGCCTACAGTGCCAGCAAGGCGGCCATCGTCGGTCTCACTCGTGACCTCGCGCAACAGTGGGGCGCTCGAAAAGGCATCCGCGTCAACGCTATTGCGCCTGGTTTCTTCGAGAGCGAGATGACCGATTCCTACCAGCCGGGATACCTCGAGGTATTGGCTCCCCGAATGATCCTCGGACGCAAGGGCGACCCCGAAGAACTGGCCGCCACCGCGGTCTGGCTCGCCTCCGACGCGGGCGGATACGTGACGGGCCAGACCATCGCAGTGGACGGCGGCGTGACCATCACCTGATGGTCGGGGTCACCATCACTCGATGGCGGTGACTGCGATGCCTTCGCGCACGAGCCTGCGACCGACCACGACAGCATCGTCGGTGTCGAGGCCGGGCAGAGAATCCAACCGGCACGGCGATCCTTCGAGCAACAATTCGAGGGCATCGGCGCACTGAGGCGGCATCGACACGGTTTTGTCGCGCAGCACGACAGCCGCGGACTCGGGGGTTCGCACCACTCGCGCGATCACCCCGGCCCTGAGCCGAATCGAGTCCTGACCCCGCAGCGCGCCCATCTGGGCAACACTGCGAACGGGGCGCACCGGTTCGGGTCGAACCAGCTCGTCGTACCGACTCGCAACACGCTCGGTGATCCGATGCAGCGCCTCGGGATCTCGATCCAACTCGTCGAGAGCTCGGCGCATGTCGCCGAGGACGCGGCGTACGTGGGGGAGAACGGACTCGGAATCGGTCGGGTCCCATCCGGCCGGCAACGGTGCGCGCAGTCCCTCGACGTCCTGAAGAGCACCGAGGGTGTGATGGGCGATGTCGTAATCGTTGAACGACGCGACGCCTATCGTCAGATGCACCGTCGTCTCGCCCAGGGCCTGCGCCGAATGGATCCAGCCGCGCGGGAGATACAGAACGTCACCGGGCTCGAGCACGATGTCCAACTCCGGGGAGTCGTCGGCGTGACGTTCCACTGCTGCTCGTCGGTCCGACCACGGCTGATTGTTCAGTGGATGGCGATGCACCGGCGAGTGAATTGTCCACCGCTTGCTACCGGCGATCTGCACGACGAACACGTCGTGAACATCGTAATGCGGCGAAAAGCCCTGGGACGCAGCCGGAGTGACGTAGGAATTGACCTGTACCGGGTGGCCGAGCTCGCGAACGAGCTCGCCGGTGAAAGCAATCAAGGGCGGCCACAGGCGATGCAGGCCCTGCAGCACCAGAGTGTTGCCGGCCGCGAAGGCCGACAGAACCGCCGCGGAATCGACCTGGTCGGTGATCTCGGCGCCGAACCCTCCGGACCCCGTGAACTTGTTCTTCTCCAGCAGGCGGCCGTCCTTGGCCATCCGCACGAACGGGGTGCGTACGCCGCGCTCGGCGATCAACTCGTCGACCGCGTCGACCGTCATCAGATCCTCGAACGATCCGGACAGTTCGGCAGATCGGGTGAACTTGGGTGCTGTGCCCCAGTGACGCTCCGCGAAAGTGGCGGCGTCGATTCCGGTGAGACGACGAAGCGCGGACCGGTTGCCCGGTCCGCGCTCGTCGTTCGACTCGATGATCAAGCGGAACCGTCCGCACCGCCGTCGTGTCCGCCGGGGTTGGATCCGCCGTCGGCCGGGCCTTCTCCACCCGCTGGGCCGTCGGCTCCGCCGTCGTGTCCGTCAGGATTCGATCCGCCGTCAGCGGGTCCTTCGCCTGCTCCGGCCGGGCCGTCTGCTCCGCCGTCGTGTCCGCCGGGATTGGATCCGCCGTCAGCGGGTCCTTCGCCTGCAGATCCGCCTGAGGTGGTGATGTCGTCGTCGTTGATGCTCATCGAGGTCCTTCCGTTGATGGAGGTTCGTGCTCTCGCGCAGCGCGGGAACATCGGGGGTATTGACGCAATCTCTGTGATTCAAACAGCGACGGCACCGGGAAATATCACTCCTGATCGTCGGCGATCTCCGGGGCGTTCTCCCGTGTCGCCATCCCACCGCCGCCTCCGCCGTCCACCGGTCCGGGGCGGCCGCCCTTGGGGGAATCCGCCGTGTCGTGTTCGGTCGAGGTGCCGCCGTTTGTGTTGTCCTTGTCGTCCTGTCCCATGGTTCGACACTAGACCGGCCGTCCGGCCGTGGGAGCATGGAACGATGGATCGATCCCCTGCGCAGCACGTGGTGCTGCTCGACGACGAAGGCCGCGCCGTCGGCACCCAGGACAAGACCACGGTGCACACCGAACAGACCCCGCTGCACCTGGCGTTCTCCAGCTACGTGGTGCGTGAGGACGGTGCCGTGTTGCTCACGCGACGGGCGTCGAGCAAGACGACATGGCCCGGCGTGTTGACGAACAGTTGTTGTGGACATCCAGCACCCGGCGAGGACCTGGAGTCGGCAGTGCTCCGGCGCATCGGCGAAGAGCTGGGTCTGCAGGCACGGTCCGCGGAACTGGTGCTGCCGCATTTTAGGTACCGCGCTGTGATGGACAACGGGATAGTCGAGAACGAGATCTGCCCCGTCTACCGAGTGACGGTCGGCGACGACGCGACACTCGACCCGGATCCTGACGAGGTCGACGAAACGCGGTGGGTGTCCTGGGCCGAATTCTCGGCCGACGTGCTCGCAGACCGAATCGATGTATCGCCCTGGTGTCGAACACAAGTGGAGCAACTCGCCGGGTTGGCCGAGCACGCACTGGCCTGGCCCGCGTCCGCCGACGAACTCCTTCCTCCGGCAGCGCGTCTCGCGGATTCCCCATGACGGCAACCGAATCGGTGGGTACTCATGGCGGGTAGCGACGAATCGAGCGACTGCCTCGGCCGCGACTCGATGGAGCGTGCACTCGGCCACTTCGAGTTTCGGACAGCCGATGCCGACGGTCTGCGCCACGCAGCTGTTGCTCTGGCGGTCGGCGGGGAGCGCGGAGACCGTCGCCTGCTGTTGACCAGACGGCCGAGCCGATTGCGCGCTCACCCGGGTCAGTACGCGCTACCTGGTGGCGGAGTCGATCCGGGCGAAACCCCGGCACAGGCCTGCCCGCGTGAACTCCAGGAAGAGTTGGGCATTCGTACCGACCCGGGTGAGGTACTCGGGCGCCTCGACGATTACGTCACCCGTTCGGGTTACGTCATCACACCGTTCGTGGTGTGGGTGGGCGAGTACTCGTCGTCGCTGCAGCCCAGTGCCGACGAGGTGGCCGAAGTGTTCGAGGTGACCGAGGCCGAACTCGATGTCGATGCGGAATTCGTCACGATCCCCGAGTCGCCCCGACCCGTGATTCGGTGGCCGTTCCGAACCGGTGCCATCCATGCTCCCACGGGTGCGATAGTGCACCAGTTTCGTGAAGTGGTCCTTCGCGGTCGACACACCCGGGTCGCGGACTTCGAGCAGCCGGTGTTCGCGTGGCGCTAACGTGGCCTCGAACCGCCGGTGCGCTCGCGCCGGCTGCCACGACGCCCGAGGCGACAGGAGGTGAGCGGTGACGGACAAGAGCGAACTCGAGGTAACGGATCGGATCGCAACTGTTCCCAACCTGCTCAGTGCCGTGCGACTCGCCGGCGTTCCGCTGTTCTTGTTTCTTCTTCTCGGCCCCCAGGCAGACGGCTGGGCGCTGGTCATTCTGCTCGTCAGCGGCGGCACCGACTGGCTCGACGGAAAACTCGCGCGTTTGCTCGGGCAGTCGTCGCGGCTGGGGGCGATTCTCGACCCGCTCGTCGATCGCTTGTACGTCGTCAGCACGCTGGTCGCATTCGTGGTGCGCGGCATCATCCCGTGGTGGGTCGCTGCCATCCTGATCGGGCGAGACGCGGTTCTCGGCCTGACCATGTTCGTCTACCGACGTCGCTCCCTCCCGCCTCCGGACGTGATCTATCTCGGGAAGGCAGCCACGTTCGTGGTCATGATCGCGCTGCCGGTGCTGTTGGTCTCCGTGGGCACCGGTTCCGTGGCCGACGCCGCTGGGCCGCTCGGTTACGCGCTCCTGATCTGGGGGACGGTGCTGTACACGTGGACCGGTGCGTTGTACCTCGGCAAGGCAGTGGCCGTCGCGCGAGCGATCGCGCCCACCTCCGCACCGGGCAGGTGACGGTGCAGCCACCAGCACGACCGAAGAGGAACCCGACTCCGTCACTGCTCACATCGCTGTTGACGGATCACCTCGATCCGGGTTACGCAGCCGCCGCCGTCGAACGGTCGGCGCACCACGTGCGTAACCCGAGGGTGCCGCCTGTCCTCTGGCTGATCACCGGTGCCGTCGCTGTCGGAGTGGTCTTCGGGGTCGCGATGTCACAGCTGGCCTCGGATGCGGCGGATATCGACCGGGCCAGCGCCGACGCCTCTGCTGCAGTGCGTGCTGCCCAGGAGCGTGAGGCCGAACTGGACGTCACGAGGGATGAACTCGCAGCGCAAGTATCGACCGAGCGTGATCGCGCGCTCCAGTCCGATGCTGCCGGGAGCGAGCTTCTGGACCGTCTCGATGCGGTCGAGTCGGCTGCCGGTATCGACTCGGTGACCGGTCCCGGCTTGTCGGTCGTCGTGACAGAACCTGCCGCAGGCGGTGCATCCAACAGATCGGTCCGTACCGGGTCCGGCGCAACCGTTCTCGACCGCGACATCGCTGCCGTCGTCAACTCTTTGTGGGCCAGCGGCGCCGAAGCGGTATCCGTCGACGGCAATCGAGTCGGGCCGAACGTGACGATCAGACAGGCAGGCGGCGCGATGCTGCTCGACAATCGCCCGATCACCTCGCCCTACGACATCGATGCGATCGGTCCACCGCAGCGCATTCAGGTGCAGTTCGCCGTCAGCGATGCATACCTGCGCATGAGCACGGTCGCTCAGCTCTACGGTGTCGGTTTCTCGGTACGGCCTGCCACCGATCTCGAGTTCGGGCCGGCCGTCGCCAGGGAGTCGTTCGAGGCGAAGGAGGTGGCCCCACGATGACGGCGAGTGACGTCCCGGACGTCGAGCCATCCGACTCCGGCAGCCCCGGTCCCGAGGTGCCCGGCGGCACCGAGCCCGCCGCGACCGGCCGCGCCGGATTCGCGCTCGCAGCATTGGTCGCGCTCGTCGTCGGAGTCGTGATCGGTCTCGTCGCCGGGCCTCGGGTTCCTGCAGTCGTCGCCCCATACCTGCCGATCGCCGTCGTGGCCGCTATCGATGCAGTGTTCGGCGGCGTGCGCGCCTTTCTCGACGGCATTTTCGACGCCAAGGTGTTCGTCGTGTCGTTCGTCTTCAACGTCCTCGTCGCGGCGCTCATCGTGTGGCTCGGCGATCAGCTCGGAGTCGGAACGCAACTGTCCACCGCCATCGTCGTCGTGCTCGGAATACGTATCTTCGGCAACGCCGCTGCGTTGCGCCGACGGCTTTTCGGTGCCTGACCGATGAACGCAGGCCCCGGACGGCACGGTCGGCGCACCCGACGTGGACAGCGCACGTGGTTCGGCATTCTCGCTCTCGTGTTGATGTGTGCCCTCGGAATCGGAATCGCGACACAGGTGCGCGAAACGAGCACGTCGGGCAATCTGGAGAATTCGCGGCCCGAGGACCTGTTGGTGGTGTTGGACTCACTGACGCGACGCGAGGCGTCGATCCGCGACGAGATCAGCGCGCTTCAGGGCACGCTCGCCACCCTCCGGCAGTCCGGTTCAGGGTCGGACGCCGCGGTGGCGGAAGCCCAGGAAAGATTGTCCGCGTTGTCCATTCAGATCGGCACCGTGGCGGCCCGAGGACCCGGCGCCACGTTGACGATCGACGACACCGACGCCGGCGTCGGAGCAGAGGTTCTGCTCGACGCGTTGCAGGAGCTGCGGGCCGCCGGTGCCGAGGCGTTGCAGATCAACGGTGGTGGGGTCGCCGTCCGCATCGGTGTGGATTCGTGGATGGCCGGACCGGCCGGCCGAGTCGTGGTGGACGGCCGAGAACTACGCGCTCCCTACACCTTCACTGCCATCGGAGATCCGGCGACTCTGGAAGCTGCACTGAACATTCCGGGAGGGGTGATCGACACGGTCGCCCGCAACGGGGCGAGCTCGCGAGTCGAGCGATCGGACCAGGTCACGGTCTCCGCCTTGCGGGATCCGCGCCCACGTCAATACGCTCAGCCCGGAAACTGATCGCCCGCTCGCCCCGGGCACGATGGAAGGGAATGCCGCGTTGAGCGACATCGACACACCAGCTGATCTGCTTTACACCCCCGAGCACGAGTGGGTGCAGCGGACGGGGCCTGCGACGGTTCGAATCGGTATCACCGACTACGCCCAGACTCAGTTGGGCGACGTCGTGTTCGTTCAGCTTCCGGCGATCGGTGACAGCGTCACCGCGGGCGAGTCTCTCGGTGAAGTGGAATCGACCAAGAGCGTGTCCGACGTGTTCAGTCCTCTCACGGCCAAAGTCGTTGCCGTGAACGAAGATCTGGATTCCGAACCCGAGAAGGTGAACTCCGGACCGTACACCGGCGGGTGGCTGATCGAGCTCGAGGTCGCATCCTCGGAGGCATTGGACGCGGCGCTGGCACCGATGCTCGATGCCGCCGGATATGCTCTCATCACAGCTGAGTGACGAAGGGCCGTACACACCGGCCAACCGACCACAGGTCCTCGGCGCGCAGGGTACGGTCGACACCGAGCGAACAGCCTGTCGGGGCGAAGGTCGCGCATGGTGAGTGGTCCGCCACGCACCGAGGAACCGAAACGCACCACCGAACGCCAGCAGAACCAGAAGTGAAGACCATGTACTGCGTTACCCGAGGTGATCGTTGCCCGGGTCAACGGACTGAGAAGGAGTAACGGTGAGCCAGAACGACAACGACAGCAACTACGGGGAGTCGCCGGCCGAGACCACCTCGGTCTTCCGCGCCGATTTCCTCCAGGAGCTGGACAACTCCGCTACCGCCCAGAGCACCGAAGCTCCGGTATCGGGTGTCGAGGGCTTGCCTGTCGGAGCTGCCCTGCTCGTCGTCAAGCGTGGTCCCAACGCCGGATCCCGATTCCTGCTCGACCAGCCGACCACGTCGGCCGGTCGTCACCCCGACAGCGACATCTTCCTCGACGACGTCACCGTGAGCCGTCGACATGCAGAGTTCCGCCAGGACGAGGACGACTTCCAGGTCGTCGACGTGGGCAGCCTCAACGGCACCTACGTCAACCGTGAGCCGGTCGACTCCGCCGTGCTCGCCAACGGTGACGAGGTGCAGATCGGCAAGTTCCGTCTGGTCTTCCTCACCGGGCCGCGTGGCGGCAATGGATCTGCAGTCGGCGAGTCGTCTGCGGGTGCAGGAAGCCAGTGACCGCCGTCGGGCAGCAGTCCAGCGGGGGGATGTCGATTGGCTCCGTCCTCGATCGACTCCGGCCCGACTTTCCCGACGTGACTATCTCGAAGATCAGATTCCTCGAAGCCGAGGGTCTGATCTCTCCGGAGCGCACTCCGTCGGGCTATCGGCGTTTCTCGATCGCGGACTGCGAACGGCTGCGGTTCGTGCTCACCGCTCAGCGTGATCAGTACCTGCCGCTGAAGGTGATCAAGGAACAACTCGAAGCGATCGACCACGGCGTTGCAACCGTCGAGAGAGCAGACGCCTCGGTCAAGCGCCCACGGTCGTTGACGATCGCGGCCGGTGAAGTCTCGCCGGAGGAGTTCCTGCCCGATCGCGAGGTCCGCATCAGCAAGGCAGATCTACTGGCTCAGGCCGGCATCGACGACGCCTTCCTGACCGAGTTGCTGCGCAGCGGTCTGATCACTCCCGGGCAGGCCGGGTTCTACGACGACGGTGCCGTCACGCTCGCTCGTACCGCGCACGCGATGTTGCAGTTCGGGCTCGAGGTTCGTCACCTCCGTGCGTTCAAGCTCGCGGCGGACCGCGAAGCGGGTCTCGTCGCTCAGATCGCCGGGCCGGTCGCCAAGGGGCGCGATGCCGGTGCACGTGATCGTGCCGAAGAGATGATCCGGGAATTGGCAGCTCTGTCGTTGACCTTGCATACGTGTCTGGTCAAAGCAGCGGTGCGTGGTGCGCTCGACCGGTGAGGTTCGCTCGCGCCGGTTCGGATTCCAATAGACTCGGTTCTGGTGAGCTGGACCAGCGACGACCAGCGAAGATTTCTCGAGGTGTGAGGTGGACACGATGAGTGAAATGCGTGTGGTCGGTATTCGTGTCGAACAGCCGCAGAACCAGCCCGTGTTGCTGCTGCGTGAATCCGACGGAGATAGGTACCTCCCGATTTGGATCGGCCAAACCGAAGCTGCCGCAATAGCTTTGGAGCAGCAAGGTGTGCAGCCGGCTCGGCCGCTGACGCACGATCTGGTGAAGAACCTGATCTCTGCGTTGGGGCACGAGCTCAAGGAGGTGCGCATCGTGGACCTCCAGGAAGGCACCTTCTACGCCGATCTCGTATTCGACAAGGACATCCGCGTGTCGGCGAGGCCGTCGGATTCGGTTGCCATCGCGCTCCGTGCCGGAGTCCCGATCTATGCGGAGGAGCCTGTGCTCGCCGAGGCCGGCCTGCTGATGCCGGACGAGCGGGAGGACGAGGTGGAGAAGTTCAAGGAATTCCTCGAATCGGTGTCGCCGGACGACTTCAAGGCCACCGACGGGTAACGGAATAGTCTCAACCTCAACTTTAGGTTCAGGTTTACGGCGCGTTGCGTTGAATCTGGTCGATCGCCCCCATAACGTTCGTGCCAGTGAAGTTCATCGCCGGCGCAGTCCGGACCGACGCAGTTCACGCCTCTTCGGTTGCCGCCGAGGCGTAGTCTGGCCCTGGTACACGGTATGACTTCACGCGAGTACACCGAGGCGTTCAGGCGCGCTTCGGACGGATCCCAGTACTGACTGGATCCGAACGCAGTGAGACATCCGAGAGGGAGCAGTCAGTGGGAGATCAGCCGCAGCAGCATCACGGCAGTCGAGAATCCGACGCCGCAAGCCGGACAGAGGACGCGTCCGCAGCCGATGCTCGGGTCGAGACCCCCGACGAGGCGTCGAATCGCCCTGTCGCACAGTCGCAGGACATTCAACCCGGCCTGTTCCCCGACGATTCGGTGCCCGACGAACTCGTCGGATACCGCGTACCCAGCGCGTGCCAGATTGCCGGCATCACCTATCGGCAACTCGACTACTGGGCTCGTACGGGCCTGGTCGTACCGTCCATCCGAGGCGCAGCAGGTTCGGGCAGCCAGCGGCTGTACTCGTTCAAGGACATGCTGGTCCTCAAGATCGTCAAGCGCCTACTCGACACCGGAATCTCGTTGCAGAACATCCGCGTCGCGGTGGATCACCTGCGCCAGCGTGGCGTGGGCGACCTCGCCAACATCACCCTGTTCTCCGACGGCACCACCGTCTACGAGTGCACGTCGGCCGAGGAAGTAGTCGACCTGCTGCAGGGCGGGCAGGGCGTCTTCGGTATCGCCGTCAACGGCGCGATGCGCGAGCTCACCGGCACCATCGCCGACTTCCCGGCCGAGCGAGCAGACGGCGGAGAGAGCCAGCCGAGCCCCGAAGACGAACTGGCGTCCCGCCGCAAGAATCGCGCGAGTCGTAAGACCGGCTAGACTTCTCACCGTCGCGCCTGCGCGGGAGAGTTCCGAGGCATCCAGTCTCGGACGCCGAAGGAGCAATACCTCCCCGTCAATCTCTCAGGCACACGGACCGTGTGGGCTTCGACAACTCTGGAAAGTGGTGGGAGCACCCACCCGCCCAAGGGGAAAGGTGCCGGTGCGCGCACGTCAGCGCGCCGTGTTCTACCGAATCTCTCAGGCGCACGCGTCAGCGAGCACACGACAGAGGGGGAGGAGCGGTCGGCGCGTATGCCCCGGCCGTCCGACGCCTTGTCTTGGGACCCCTGGGAGTAGACCGTGACCGACCGAATGACTTCGACCGCATCGGCTTTCGTCGACAGACACATCGGCCCCGACACCACCGAACTGGCCCGCATTCTCGACGCCATCGGTGTCGACAGCCTCGACGAGCTGGCCCGCAAGGCTGTTCCCGAGTCCATTCTCGATACCGTCGTCGACGGGGTTCCCGATGGCCTGGCGACATTGCCGCCTGCTCTGAGCGAGCACGATGCGCTGGCCGCGCTGGCCGATCTCGCCGGCCGCAACACGGTGGCCACCTCGATGATCGGCCTGGGCTACTACGACACCCTGACGCCTCCGGTGCTCACGCGCGGCATCCTGGAGAATCCGGCCTGGTACACCGCCTACACCCCTTATCAGCCCGAGATCAGTCAAGGCCGACTCGAGGCACTGCTCAATTTCCAGACGATGGTGTCGGACCTGACCGGTATGGATGTCGCGAATGCCTCCATGCTCGACGAGTCCACTGCCGCAGCCGAATCCATGACGCTCATGCGTCGCGCCAACCGAGGCTCGAAGTCACCCCGCCTCGTCGTCGATTCGGATATTTTCCCGCAGACCAAAGCCGTGCTCGCTACGCGCGCCGAACCGCTCGGGATCGAGCTGGTGTACGCCGACCTCGCCGACGGCCTGCCCGAAGGCGACTTCTTCGGAGTGCTGGCGCAGCTGCCGGGAGCATCAGGCCGTCTGGTGGACCACACCGCCACGATCGAGGCAGCACACGAGCGCGGTGCGCTGGTTGCAGTCGGGGTCGATCTGCTGGCCGCCACCCTGGTGACCGCGCCCGGCGAAATCGGTGCCGACGTCTGCTTCGGAACCACCCAGCGCTTCGGGGTTCCGATGGGGTACGGCGGTCCGCATGCCGGTTATCTCGCAGTGCGCTCCGGTCACTCGCGCCAGCTGCCAGGGCGGTTGGTGGGAGTGTCCGTCGATGCAGACGGACATCGGGCCTACCGCTTGGCCCTGCAGACGCGCGAGCAGCACATTCGCCGTGAGAAGGCGACCTCCAACATCTGCACCGCCCAGGTGCTGTTGGCCATCGTGGCCGCGATGTACGCCAGCTACCACGGCGCGGATGGGCTGCGCGCGATCGCACGTCGCGTCAACACCCGTGCTCGAACCGTCGCAGCAGGGTTGCAGGCTGCGGGCATCGACGTGGTGCATGCCGAGTTCTTCGATACCGTGCTCGCCGCGGTCCCCGGCGCGGCCCACACCGTCGTCGATGCCGCCAAACAACGCGGTATCAACCTCCGACCGGTCGACGACGATCACGTCGCGATCGCCTGTGACGAGGCAACCACGGAGGCTCACATCGTCGATGTGCTCGCTGCATTCGGTGCCGAGCCCGCCGGCCCGGGAGCCGAGTCCGTCCCGGCCGATTGTGCCCGCACGTCCGAGTACCTGACGCATCCCGCCTTCACGCGCTACCGCACCGAGACAGCCATGCTGCGCTACCTTCGCGCGCTGTCGGACAAGGACATCGCCCTCGACCGCAGCATGATCCCGCTGGGATCGTGCACGATGAAGTTGAACGCGACCGCTGAAATGGAGTCGATCACCTGGCCTCAGTTCGCGCGCCAACACCCGTTCGCGCCGTCGACCGACGTCCCCGGACTACTCCGGGTGATCGCCGACCTCGAACAATGGCTCGTCGACATCACCGGCTACGACGCGGTCAGCCTGCAGCCCAATGCAGGAAGCCAGGGCGAGTACGCGGGACTACTTGCGATCCGCCGATACCACCAGGCCAACGGCGACACCGGTCGCACGGTCTGCTTGATCCCGTCGAGCGCACACGGCACCAACGCCGCCTCCGCGGTGATGGTCGGGATGCGCGTCGTCGTGGTTGCGTGCCGACCGAACGGAGACGTCGACGTCGACGACCTGCGGGCCAAGATCGCCGAGCACGCCGACACCCTCGCCGCCATCATGATCACCTACCCCTCCACCCACGGTGTGTACGAGCACGAGATATCCGATATCTGCGCCGCGGTGCACGACGCGGGTGGACAGGTGTACGTCGACGGTGCCAACCTCAACGCTCTGGTCGGGTTGGCTCGGCCGGGTCGTTTCGGCGGAGACGTCAGTCACCTGAACCTGCACAAGACCTTCTGCATCCCGCACGGCGGTGGCGGTCCCGGCGTCGGACCCATCGGCGTCCGTTCGCATCTGCAGCCGTACCTGCCCGGCCACCCGCTGGCACCGCAACTGGGCGACGGTCCGACCGTTGCGGGCGCACCGTACGGAAGCGCGTCGATCCTGACGATCACGTGGGCATACATCGCGATGATGGGCGCGGAGGGGCTGCGCCGGGCGACCTTGACCGCCATCGCGTCGGCCAACTACATCGCGCGCCGCCTCGACGAGTACTTCCCCGTGCTCTACACCGGCGACAACGGCATGGTGGCGCACGAGTGCATCCTCGATCTGCGAGGTCTGACGAAGGACACCGGCGTCACCGTCGACGACGTGGCGAAGAGACTGGCGGACTACGGCTTCCACGCGCCGACGATGAGCTTCCCGGTGCCGGGGACCCTGATGGTCGAGCCGACCGAGAGCGAGAATCTGGAGGAGATCGACGCATTCTGCGACGCGATGATCTCCATCCGCAGGGAAATCGACCGCGTCGGCTCCGGCGAGTGGACCGTAGAGGACAACCCGTTGCGCGGCGCTCCGCACACGGCGCAATGCCTCGTCGCCGACTGGAACCACCCGTACTCGCGGGAACTCGCGGCGTACCCCGCAGGCTACGACCGACCGAAGGTGTGGCCCGCGGTCCGGCGGATCGACGGCGCGCACGGCGACCGCAACCTGGTGTGTTCCTGCCCGCCGATCGAGGCGTTCGCCTGACCTGCTGTTCGCCCGATGGACGGGCAGATGGTCAGCCCCGCGTGAGTTCGAGCATCGCGATCTCGGGCGGGGCTGCCACGCGCACCGGCGGACCCCACGCGCCTGCACCGCGGGTGGTGTAGAGCGTGGTGTCACCGATCGTGTCCAGCCCCTCGACACTGGGCTGCTGGAGCGGCACCAGATAGCGGATCGGCCAGATCTGCCCGCCGTGAGTGTGTCCGGACACCTGCATGTCCACGCCCAGCTCGGAGGCCTCCACAGCCTGCTTGGGCTGATGAGCCATCAACAGCACGAAGCGATCCGGGTCGATGCCGTCGAGCGCAGCGCCGAGATTCGGTTCGTACGGTTCCGGGGCAGTGGCGTCGTTGATGCCGGCGATATCGATGGCAACGCCATCACGGGTGATCGTCGTGCGCTCGTTGCGCAACACGTCGATGTCGAGGGTCGACCAGAAGTCGAGCCACTCTCCGCCGTCGCCCGCGTAGAACTCGTGGTTGCCGCTGACAGCGAAGACCCCGAGAGGGGCTTCGAGGTCGCGCAGCGGCTCGAGGTCTTCTCCGACCAACTCCACTGTCCCGTCGATGAGATCGCCGTCGAGCAGCACGACATCAGGCTGCTGCGCGTTGACCGAATCCACGACCGTGCGCACGAAGCCCGCACCGCGAGACGGTCCGGCGTGAATATCGGACACCAATGCCACTCGCAGACCGTCGAATTCGGCCGGCAACCGGTCGAGCGCAACCTGGGTGCGTGTGACACGAGGCGAGGCGGCTTCGACGAGGCCGTACCCCACTGCGACGACGCTGACGAGAGCCACGACGACGGAGCCGACCCGCGATATGCGCAGCCGAACAGCAGTCGAATCACGATGCGACAGCGCGAACATCACCCGCACGACGGTGCAGATAAGAGCAACGAGGACCGTGCCGAGGAACAGATACAACACCACCGCCAACCAGGTCAGGCCGAGGAAAGCCGGGCCACGGGCCCAGGACGGATCGAACTCGACGCCGCTGCCGAAGCCGACCACCGCGCACAACCACAGAAGTATCAGCAACAGATCTGCAGGGCGTCCGACACGTGCCGGTGCCCTCGTTACGGAGAGAAACCGCCAGTGCAGGAAGAGCGTGACGAGGAGTAGGAAGACGCCGACAAAAAGTACACGAGACATGTTCTAGTACAGCAACTTTCCGAGTCGATCGAGGAGGTCTGGGGAATCCGATGTCGGGACCGTGTCCACGGTGCCGCCGGTGCGAGCTGCGATGTCGGTGAACACGGGGGCAGGGCTGCCGTCGCCGATGCGCACGACGTTCACCGCGACCGGCCGCGCCGGATCGGACGCCGATGTCAGTTCGGTGAGTAGCTCGTCCGCCGACAAGGGTGAGTCGTCCGGGCCGTCCGTGATCAGCACGACCGAATTGACGCGGCCGGGGACGTAACCGGCCACGGCGTCGAGATACGCGACGAGGACGGACGCGTACGTGAACGAGCCGGTTGCCGGCGTCAACGCCTCAGCGGTCGCATCGAGGGCGGAGCGCCTCGGAGTGGTCCCGACGGGAACTGTCATCGGTCCGGTCGGGACATCCACCCGGAAGGGCAGCGAGTTGTTCAGGTCTTCGCTGAAACTCCACAGACCGAGTTCGGTGGCGTCGGGGACTCGTCGGAACTGCTCGCTCAGTGCGCGAACAGTGTTCTGCAGCCGCGTCGCACCGCCTTCGGTGGTGCGCATCGACTCGGACACGTCGAGTAGAACAGTGGCACGGCGGGGCAGAACCGGATTGCGAAGCACAGCGAGCAGAGCGTCGGCAACCGGCCCCGATGGTGGGGCGACGATGCCCGCGTCCTGGGGCTCGTCCACGCTGAATCCCGCGTCCAGGAGTGTCTGCGTACCGTCGGGCTGACGAACGAAATCCACGAATGCCGCGGCTGCTCGGGTGGAGGTCTCGTCACCGGAGAGCACGACCGCCGGATGATCGGCGACAGGCGTTGCACCCTGTGGGCGAACGGCGGTCAGCGTCGAGGAATCGGTCGACGCGAGTTGCTGTTCGGTGACCGGGACCGCGTGGACGGCGGCGTCGGGGCCTGCAGCATTCTCGAGCGCCGCGAGGGCGTCGTACGTGGTGGAGGCCAAGGTTGCGGCAGCGCCGGTATCGGTCACCGCCAACTCCGACATCGCCGACACCAGTTGCGTCGAGGAGGCCTCCTCGACGGTGAGTGTGGTGGTCGGGTCACCGCGTACGCCTGCCGCGATGGCCGTGACCGCAAGAGTGCTCGCGCCGGTGTCGGAGCCGGACGGCACGGCGAGTCGAAGCCCACCCCACTCGGGGAGTCCGAGAGCCTGCGGGTCGCGTTGCAGTCGTATCAGATCTGCCCAGCTAGAGCCTGCAGCGACGACGGCGTCGGCCACCGCGCCCGGTGCAGCGAGGACGATCGGACTCGATGCGACGGGCCGCGGCGTACCGTCGATGGCTCCACGGTCTACGACGGCCTCGACGTCTGCCGAGGACTGGGGTATCCACAGACCTGGACGAGCGCCGAGCGCACCGACATCCCAGTTGTCGGCGCCGGAGTTCAGTGCCGCCCGCACCGCATCGGACGCGATGGCTCGAACCTCTACTGTTACACAGTGATCGCGAATTACCGGGGCGGTCGCGTCGAATCGTGTTGCCAGCTGTTCGATCGCGGCGGAGATGTCGGGGTCGGCCGCCACGGTGAGGACGGCCGGTCCCTCCACGCAGGTGTCGGCTGCCTCGATCCCCTGATCCGAAATTCGATCACGCAGCGCAAACCATCCGAACACGGCTGCCACCAGGACCGCGATCGTCAGTACGACGATCACGGGCCCGGCGGCTATGGAACGTCCGCGCCCTGAGTTCCGGTGTTCACCCACGTGGTCGACAAGTCCGTCAGGCGTTGACGGCCTTGTACTCCCGTCGGCGACGATGCAGGATCGGCTCGGTGTACCCGTTGGGCTGGCTCGTGCCCTGGAAGATCAGATCACTCGCAGCCTGGAAGGCGATGTTGGTGTCGAAATCGGGTGCCAACGGCTTGTACGTCGGATCGGACGCGTTCTGCCGGTCGACCACCGGTGCCATTCGCTTCAGCGATTCGCGCACCTGCTCCTCGGTGACAATGCCGTGCCGCAACCAGTTCGCGATGAACTGGCTCGAAATGCGCAGCGTCGCACGGTCTTCCATGAGAGCGATGTCGTTGATGTCGGGCACCTTGGAGCATCCGACACCGTGGTCGATCCAGCGCACGACATAACCGAGGATGGACTGCGAATTGTTGTCGAGTTCGTTCTGCTTCTCCTCGTCGGTCCAGTCGGTGGACGGCGCGAGAGGGATCTCGAGGATCTCGTCGACGGTGGCGCGCTTGGCTTTCGCGATCTCGTGCTGACGGGCGAACACGTCGACCTTGTGATAGTGCAAGGCGTGCAGGGTCGCTGCGGTGGGGGAGGGAACCCACGCAGTGTTCGCGCCGGCCTTGGGGTGGCCGATCTTCTGCTCGAGCATGTCGTGCATCAGATCGGGCATGGCCCACATGCCCTTGCCGATCTGCGCCTTGCCCTGCAAGCCGGCCGCCAGCCCGGTGTCGACATTGAAGTCCTCGTAGGCGGCAATCCACTTCTCGCCCTTCATCGCTCCCTTGCGAACGACGGGCCCTGCCTCCATCGAGGTGTGAATCTCGTCGCCGGTGCGGTCGAGGAAGCCGGTGTTGATGAACACGACCCGCTCGGACGCGGCCTGGATGCAGGCCTTGAGGTTGACCGTCGTGCGGCGCTCCTCGTCCATGATGCCGACCTTGAGCGTGTTGGTGGGCAGGCCGAGGACCTGCTCGACGCGGCCGAACAGTTCGGCGGTGAAGGCGACCTCGTCCGGTCCGTGCATCTTCGGCTTGACGATGTAGAGCGAGCCCGTACGCGAGTTCGAGAGCACGTTGTCCGGAGTCAACGAGTGCAGACCGGCGAGCGAGGTGAACAGTGCATCGAGAATGCCCTCGGGAACCTCGTTGCCCTCGGCGTCGAGGATCGCGTCGGAGGTCATCAGGTGGCCGACGTTGCGGACGAACAGCAGCGAACGACCGTGCAGCGTCAGCTCGGAACCGTCGACCGAGGTGTAGGTGCGGTCCCTGTTCATCGCGCGAGTGAACGTCTTACCGCCCTTGGAGACCTCCTCGGTGAGATCGCCCTTCATCAGACCGAGCCAGTTGCGGTAGCCCAGAACCTTGTCGTCGGCATCGACTGCGGCGACCGAATCCTCGAAGTCCATGATCGTGGTGACAGCCGACTCGAGGAGCACGTCCTTGACGCCCGCTCCGTCGGTCTTGCCGATCGGGCTCTCGGGGTCGATCTGGATCTCGAAGTGCAAACCGTTGTGCACGAACAAGATTGCCGTCGGCGCATCGGGTGTGCCCTGGTAGCCCAACAGCTGGGACGGATCCTTCAGGCCGACGGTGCTGCCGTCGGCCAACGTCACCGTCAGCGACGCGGCGTCGACGACGTATCCGGTGGTCCCGACGTGCGAGCCGGAGCTCAGCGGCAATGCCTCGTCCAGGAAGTCACGCGCGAACGCGATGACCTTGTCTCCGCGGACCTTGTTGTAGCTCGTGCCCTTCTCGGCTCCGTCGGTCTCGGGAATGGCGTCCGTTCCGTAGAGGGCGTCGTAGAGCGAGCCCCATCGTGCGTTGGAGGCATTGATCGCAAAGCGTGCATTGAGCACAGGAACCACCAGCTGCGGCCCGGCCGTGGTGGTGATCTCGGTGTCCACGCCGGAGGTGGTGATCTGGAAGTCGGCAGGCTCGTCGAGCAGGTAGCCGATCTCTGTCAGGAAGGTCTTGTACGCTGCGCGGTCGTAATCGGCACCGGCATGTTCGCCGTGCCACGCGTCGACCTTGCCCTGGATCTCGTCACGGACGGCAAGCAACGCTTTGTTCTTGGGAGCGAGATCGGCGATCACCGACGCGGCACCGGCCCAGAAGGCCTCCGAATCTACGTCGGTACCCGGCAGCGCCTCCTTCTCGACGAAATCGAATAGGACCTTGGCGACCTGAAGTCCACCAGCCTGCACACGATCGGTCATGAATTCCTCACTCTTTCCGGTCACGGACACCGGTGACGGTGTCCCCACGACAACGCTGTCGATGTTACTCGGCGGTAGGTCCGACGCCGAACCCGCCGCCGGTGAGCAGCTTTCGACACCGATCCACCAGTGCCGAGCGTAGGGGAGCGGCCTTTTCCGACAGCTCTCCCTGCGCGCGAACGTACTCTGCCCGTCCAACCGCAGTTTCGATTCGGATGGGATCGAGATGGTACTCGCTCAGATCGTACGGACTTGCGCGCATATCGATCGTTCGCGCCTCCAACGCCAACTCGAAACAGTCGGTCACGAACTCCGAGTCGATCAACGGACCCAATTTGTAGCACCACTTGTACAGATCCATCGACGCGTGGATGCAACCGGGCTGCTCGGACCCCAGGCGCGACTCGGGGGACAACGCGAGGGCGTTACGCGGTACCGCGTCCTCGGTGAAGAAGCGGTAGGCGTCGTAGTGAGTGCACCGCAACGTCATCGAGTCCACCACGGCGTCGGTTCCCTCGTGACCGAGTCGCAACGGGACCTGGCTGTGCCGGACTGCCGAGTCGCCGCCGCGGTAGACCATCGCCCATTCGTGCAGACCGAAGCAGCCGAGCAGGGGCGGTCGCTCCCGCGTCGCCGACAGCAGACCCAGAACGAACTCGATGCTGGGCCGGCGTCGCTCGAGCAGATCCGACCGCACCCGGAATCCTGGACCGTCCGCAGTCTCGACCTGCTCGTACGAGGCGAACTCGGCGAAGTCACGCGCCCGATCGCCCGTCAGAACCGTGCCGTGGCCGGGATTCCATCGGCGCAACTGACCCGGGCGGTGGCTGTAGTAGGTGAACAAGAAATCCACCACCGGATGCACATTGCCGTGTCCGCGATCGACCAGATAGCTGCCGACGAGACTCTCCACCCGCGCCGAGTGCGCGTCTCGCCGGGCAGTCCACTCCGCCTCGGTCAGCGTTGCCGATTCGCCCATTCAGACGTTCCGCGGGGTACCGGTAGGTGCGGACTGACCCGGTCGGGGACCGGCGACACGGTGAGTCCCGTCTCGAACCGTGCCCACGAACTCCTCCACCAGATCCTCCAGCGCGACGATGCCGACCGTGGCACCGGTCGCATCGTGCACGGCACCGAGGTGGCTGCTGGCGCGCCGCAGCTTCGTCAGCGCGTCGTCGAGCACGGTGTCTATGGACACCACGGGCAGGGCCCTGACATCGCTGCGGGGAATGACGGTCTCCGGGCCGGCGGAGTCGTCGGCCATGTCGTCGAGCACGTCCTTCAGGTGCAGATAGCCCACCAGGGAACCGCTCGCATCACGCACCGGGTACCGAGAGAACCCGGTTTCGATGACTGCGCGTTCCACCGAACCGAGGGTCGGACCGAGAGTGTGGTCCGGCCCGGACAGCTCGATACTCCGAACCTGATGCGAGGGAATCAGAACCTCGGCCACGGTTCGGCCCGAGGTCTCGAGAGCCTGGCGCAATCTGCGGTGTTCCTCGGCGTCGATCAGTCCCTCCGAGCGCGATTCGCCGATCATCTGCGACAGCTCCACCGCCGAGACGGACGAACTCAGTTCGTCCTTGGGCTCGATGCGAAGCATGCGCAGCGTCAGGTTGGCGCACAGGTTGTAGAACGAGATCAGGGGCAACGCCACCTTGATGAACATCAGGTGGATGGGCACGAGCACCATGGCGGTGCTCTCCGGGCCGGCGATGGCGATGTTCTTCGGGACCATCTCGCCGACGAGAATGTGCAGAACCACGACGAGCGTCAGCGCGATGGCGAAGGCGATCGGGTGCAGGAACGAGCCGGGGATGCCGACCAGCTCCAGGGGCACCTCGATCAAGTGCGCGACCGCGGGCTCGGCGACGCGGCCGAGCAGAATCGAGCAGATCGTGATGCCGAGTTGTGCCGCGGCGAGCATCTGCGACAGATTTTGACCGGCCTCGATGACGCTCTGCGCGCGCTTCTTGCCCTGCGCCAGCAATGCTTCGAGACGATCACGGCGAGCTGAGATCAGTGCGAACTCGGCACCGACGAAGAAGGCGTTTCCGGCCAGCAGCAGAACTGCCAGACCTACCCCGAGAAAGTCACCCATCGACCTCACCGTCCGATCGCAGACGCGCCACTGCTTCGGCGTCGACCGGCAGGATCAGCACACGATCGATACGGCGGCCGTCCATGCGGATCACGCGCGCCATCCACCCGCCGTCGCCGTCGGGGACGTCCTCCGTCGCCGGGGACGGTAGAAGCACCGCGTCTCCCTCTGATGGAATCCGGCCGAGTTGCATCAGTACCAGGCCCCCGATGGTTTCGTATTCGCCTTCCGGGGCCGAATAGCCCGTCGCCGACGCAACCTCGTCGATGCGAAGCAGCCCCGCGCAGTCCCAGCCGTCGCCCGAACGAGCGACGTCCAGTTCCGGCTCGTCGTGTTCGTCGCGCACGTCGCCGACGATCTCCTCGATCAGATCTTCCATCGTCACCATGCCTGCGGTGCCGCCGTACTCGTCCACCACGAGGGCCACCTGCATTCCGTCGGCTCGCACGCGTTCCATCACAGCGTCGCCGTCCAGGCTCGACGGAACGACCGGAACGTCGCGCGCCAGGGACTCGACAGTGGTGGACCGGCGGTCCGCTCCGGCCACCGTGAACGCATGCTTGATGTGTACGACACCGACGGTGTCGTCCAGGTCGCCGTCGACCACCGGGAACCGAGAGAAGCCCGTTCGCGCAGCGGTTTCGATCAGGTCGGCGACGGTCGCGTCGGTGGCGAGAGTCTCGATCTTGACCCGCGGAGTCATCAGTTCCTCGGCGGTGCGGTCGCCGAACTGCAACGACCGGTCGACCAGACGTGCGGTGTTCTCGTCGATCGAGCCCTGCTGGGCCGACGTTCGGACCAGTGAACCGAGCTCCTGCGGTGATCTTGCCGAACGCAGTTCCTCGGCCGGTTCGATGCCGAGCCGTCGCACGAGCCAGTTGGCCGAGCCGTTGAGTCCGTTGATCGCCCATTTGAAGATCAGGGAGAACCCGGCCATCGCTCCGGCTGTGACCCGCGCGGTCGACATCGGTTTCGCGATGGCGATGTTCTTGGGGACCAGTTCACCGAAAATCATCGAGAACGACGTGGCCAAGATCAGAGCCACCGCGAGGGAGATGCCCGACGCAAGAGAGTCCGAGGCACCGAGCGCGGTGGTCACCGGCCGAATGAATCCTGCCAGCACCGGCTCCGCGAGATAACCGGTGATGAGGGTGGTGATCGTGATGCCCAGCTGCGCGCCCGACAACTGAAAAGACAGCGTCTTGTGAGCATGCAGAACTTGGCGCGAGCGTAGGTCGCCGTTCTCGGCCTGAGACTCGACCGCACTGCGTTCGAGAGCAGTGAGGGAGAACTCTGCCGCGACGAAGAGGGCAGTACCTGCCGTCAGCGCCACGAAGCCGATCAGGCTGACGATGGTGACGAGAGTGGCCACAGGTCAACGCCGCCGAAGTTGAGAGAGCAGTACCGCTCCGCTCGTCTGCGGGGACCTGTCGAAATCGGTGTCGCCGGGTTTCTCTCCCGGCTCGATAGAGGATCCCTCCGATGTGGAACCGTCGTCGTGCTGTTCCGCAGTTGCCGAACCGGCAACCGAAATAGTGGGTGCCTCGGGCACCTGATTCCCTTCTGTCTGGTTCGCGTTGCGGCACACCGGTGGTGGCCGACGCGTCGTCGATCCGCGCCGAGTCGACGTTGTCGTCTCGGCGCGGGCAACGACAGCGAACGTCGTCGAACTCGTAGTGGGTGAGTCTAACCGTGTCGGTGCGTTACCACCCGGACGGCAGGGGGCGCCCTTCGGCAAATCCTGCGGCCGACTGGACTCCGAGGACGGCTCGTTCGGCCAATTCGGGCAGGGAACGGGCCCCGGCATAGGTGCATGTGCTGCGCACACCTGCGCAGATGTGATCGATGAGGTCTTCGACGCCGGGACGATCCGGATCCAGTCGCATCCGGGAACTGGAAATCCCTTCCTCGAACAACGCCTTGCGGGCGCGGTCGAAGGCCCCGTCGGTGGCAGTGCGCGCCGCGACGGCACGCTTGGACGCCATGCCGAAGCTTTCCTTGTATCGGTTGCCCGCCGCGTCGACGCGAAGGTCTCCGGGAGATTCGTAGGTGCCCGCGAACCAGGATCCGATCATGACGTTGGCGGCACCGGCCGCGAGCGCGAGCGCGACGTCGCGAGGATGGCGAACACCGCCGTCGGCCCAGACCGACGCACCGAGTTCGGCTGCGGCAGCCGAACAGTCGGCCACGGCGGAGAACTGCGGCCGACCCACGCCGGTCATCATGCGAGTGGTGCACATGGCCCCGGGGCCGACACCGACCTTGACGATGTCCGCACCCGCCGCCACCAGGTCACGGGTGCCCTGAGCGGAGACGACGTTGCCGGCGGCGAGCGGTACGCCGAGATCGAGCGAACGCACTTCGGCCAACGCTTCGAGCATCTTCTGTTGGTGCCCGTGGGCGGTATCCATCACCAGGACGTCCGCACCGGCCTCGACCAGTGCCGTCGCCTTCTTCGCCACGTCGCCGTTGATGCCGACCGCGGCAGCGATCCGCAGCCGTCCCGACGCGTCGACGGCAGGGGCGTAGATGCCGGTGCGGACGGCACCGGTGTTCGTCACCACACCGGCCAACGAACCGTCGTCCTCGACGACGATCGCGAGCTGGGCGTGGGCGGCCTCCATCAGCTCGAAGACCTCTTTGGGTGAGGCGTTGCGGGCCACCCGCACGAAGTCGGTCGCGGCCACCGAGCTGAGCCGAGCGAAGCGATCGACGTCCGCGCAGGCGCTCTCGGTGACGACACCGACGGGCTTGCCGTGCTCGACGATCACGACGGATCCATGAGCGCGCTTGTGCACCAGGGCGAGCGCATCGGAGACCGAGGCGTTGGGGCCGAGAACGACCGGTGTGTCGGCAACGAGATCTCTGCTCTTGACGAATGCGACGGTTTCGGCGACGGCCTCGGTGGGCAGGTCCTGCGGAATGACGGCAATGGCACCGCGTCGTGCGACGGTCTCGGCCATCCGCCGACCAGATACTGCGGTCATGTTCGACACCACGATCGGAATGGTCGTTCCCGACCCGTCGACCGTGCTGAGGTCCACGTCGAAACGAGAAGTGACATCGGTCCGGTTCGGGACGAGGAAGACGTCGTCGTAGGTGAGATCGTAGGGCGGCTGGTGACCATCGAGGAACTGCACGTTGATCGAGACTACCGGTCGGATGGACTTCCTGGGTTCGACGCCCCGTCCCGAGCGGTCGGTTCGGACGCGTTCGCAGCCTGCGTACGCGACAGCAGGACCGTCGTGACGACCATGACGGCCACGGCCACGACGATGACCGTCAGGGCTGCGCCCTCGGTTCTGATTCGCTCGTTCAGGACAGTGACTCCGACGAACGCCGCGCCGAGTGGTTCACAGATCGTCACGGCCGGCATCGACGCCGACAGCGGACCCACCTGGAATGCACGCTGCTGCAGGTAGAAGCCGACGACGCCGGATCCGATCAGCGTGTAGGTCTGCCAGGCCGTCAGCGCCTCGACCGGGTTACCGTCGACGAGGTCGGTGACGTTCTTGGTCAGCGCAGCCGCCAGGCCGAACAGCAATCCTCCCGCTGCACCGAGCAGTAGTGCCCGAACTCCCGGCGAGGTGAGCAGCAATCCGCCCGCGGCGGCGCAGCCGACCACGACGGCCACCACGATCAGTGGAACGAGCCATTGCACGAAAGGGGCGTCGGTATTGCCCTCGCTCGGGTCGCCCACCACGATGAAGACGGCGAGTGCCGCGGCCATCGCCACGGCGAGCGCCCAGGTGGTGGCGGGCAGTGTTCTCCCGACCAGCTTTGCCGACATCGGGAGAGCGAACAGCAGTGCTGTCACCAGCAGAGGTTGGACGATCAGTACCGAGCCGACCCACAGCGCGGCGATCTGAACCGCATAGCCACCGCCGTCTCCGAGGACCCCTACCCACCACCGCGGGCTGCGCACCAGTGCCGAAACGAGGGATTCACCTTCGGGGACGGACGCGGCCGCGCTCTGTTGCGCGACCGACGCGCAGGCGAACAGGAACGCCGAAATCAGCGCGAGTACGACCGCCGGCCAGGACGCGGTCACCCGCGTCGTCCTCTGCTACCGCCACCCCGCCGGCTCCCGGTGCCATCGCTCCGCCCACGCCTGCCCGGCGTACCCGTCCGGCCCGCACCGCGCGCAGTTCGGGGGTCGGCCGCAGCACCGCTCGTCGTCGGTACCGAGGCCGGTAGCGGTCGACCGATCGGGGTGCGTGCGCCCGTCGGTCGACGCCACGCGGACTGGTCCAGATCGGTATCGATGATCGTGGCGGCAACGCCGGCCTCGTCGGCCATCGATCGGACGCGATCCAACTGGTCGTCCGTTGCCAGCGTCACGACGGTTCCACGGGCACCGGCACGTGCAGTGCGTCCGGCGCGGTGCAGGTAATCCTTGAAATCGACGGGGGGATCGACGTGAACGACGAGCGTCACGTCGTCGACGTGAACACCGCGGGCTGCCACGTCGGTTGCGATGAGAGCCACGGACGTGCCCTCGCCGAAGGCCGCGAGCGATCGGGTGCGGTGCGCCTGAGTCTTGTTGCCGTGCAACGACGATACCGGCACACCCAGCGCGAGGCACTCGTCGGTGAGTCGATCGACGGCATGGGTGGTCCGTAGGAACAGAAGTGTCTTTCCGTCGCGGTTGGCAAGTGCGGCAGCGACTTCGGTCTTTCGGGCCGCGTCGATTCGGAAGACGAAATGGGTCATGTCGGGTTCGCTGACGGCTGCCGCAGTGGAGTGCACAGCGGGGTCTTTCAGAAACTTCTCGACCAGTCCGTCGACCTCCCCGTCCAGCGTCGCGGAGAACAGCATCCTCTGACCGTGTTCCGGGGTGGCAGCGAGCAGTGAATCGACCTGAGGCAGGAAACCCATGTCCACCATGCGATCTGCTTCGTCGATGACGGTGACCTCGACATGCTCGAGTGTGATCGAGCGTCGCTGGAGGAGATCGATGAGCCGGCCGGGAGTCGCGACCACGATGTCGACTCCGCGCTGAATATCTCGGACGTTGCGTTCGAGCGGAACACCTCCGACGACGCCGACGGTACGAAGTCCGAAGGTGGCACCGTGGATGTCGAGTACTTCACGAATCTGCAGTGCCAGTTCCCGAGTGGGGGCGAGAATCAACCCGCGCGGTGCCGCCGGTGCGCTTCGCTTGCCGGCGAGGTGGACGAGAATCGGCAGGGAGAACGCCAGGGTCTTACCCGAGCCCGTGGGTGCGCGCCCGAGGACGTCCCGTCCGGCAAGGGCATCGGGGATCGCCGCGACCTGAATGGGAAACGGGTCGCGAGCACCTGCATTTCTGAGGGAGTGCACCAGAACGACGGGGAGACCGAGGTCTGCGAACGATCGAGTGGATTGACCCGGCATGGAGCTGACCTTACCGCCGGATCGACGACGCGTTCGACCGTTCTTGTCGGTACCGCACGCAATACTTGTCCTAGAACGTGAGTTCGAATGGCGTTCGAGACGCAATCTCCGCAGGGGCGGTTGCACGGCGAAGGTGGGGGAGTCATGTGCAAGATGTGCCGAGGGTTCGGTGTCGACAATTACATCGATGACGTGAGGGCAACGATCGAGACATTCGGGTGGGCGCTGCAGTACGTGGAATCGGAGGTCGATCGAGACGGCATTCATCCCGCGTTCTGCTACACGGTCGGTCTCACCGACCTGGGCAGTCCCGAAATCGTCGTGACGGGACGCGGGCCACGTGAATCCTCGATGATCCTGAACGCGCTGGGGACTTCGGTGGCGTCGGGGATGTTGGAGATCGAATCCGGAATCGGTTGTGCAGCAGCAGGATTCGATCTTCTGGCCATCGACGTACCGGATTGTGCGGACATCCTGTACGTCGCCTCCGACGTGTACGGCACGGGACGCTTCAGCGCCGTACAAGCCGTCTGGAGGGACCTCGAAGGTGCACTGCCGTGGGAGGGATTTCCGTCGACGGTGGTGCAACCGATACTCGGGCCGGTGCCCTTCTGAGCGAGCGAAGACCGATCACACCGGTGGCACCGCGCGAAAGTACGCGCGGTGCCACCGGCGAGGGACCGATGTCAGGCTTCGATCTCGGAGCGATCTCCACTCCACAGAGTGTGGAACTTGCCCTCGGAATCGGTGCGCTCGTAGGTGTGCGCACCGAAGAAGTCGCGCTGTCCCTGTGTCAAGGCCGCAGGCAGACGCTCGGCACGCAGCGCGTCGTAGTACGAGAGCGAGGATGCGAACGCAGGCACCGGGATGCCGAGCGACGCAGCCGTGATGACGACGCGCCGCCAACTGTCGATCGCGTTCTCGATGGCGTCACGGAAGTACGGCGCCAGGATGAGGCTCGGTAGTTCGGCGTTGTCGTCGTACGCGTCCTTGATGCGGTTCAGGAATCGCGCCCGAATGATGCAGCCACCACGCCAGATCGTGGCGAGATCGCCCGGATGCAGATTCCAATCGTATTCGGCGCTACCCGCCGCGATCTGATCGAAGCCCTGTGCGTAGGCGACGATCTTCGACGCGTACAGCGCCCGGCTGATGTCGTGGGTGAACTGCTCGGCATCGGTCGGCTTGTCGGCCAGTGTTCCCGATGCGAGGCCGACAGCCGCCTTGCGCTGGGCTCGCGATCCCGACAGAGCCCGTGCGAACACTGCCTCGGCGATGCCGGTCACGGGCACTCCGAGATCGAGTGCCGCCTTGACGGTCCATCGACCGGTGCCCTTCTGTTCGGCAGCATCGACGATCACATCGACCAGTGGCTGCCCGGTCTTCGCGTCGACCTGGCGAAGGACCTCCGCAGTGATCTCGACGAGGTAGCTCTCCAGATCGCCCTTGTTCCACTCGGTGAAGACGTCTGCAACCTGCGCAGGCGAGTACCCGAGCGCGTCGCGAAAGAGGTTGTACGCCTCGCCGATGAGCTGCATATCGGCGTATTCGATGCCGTTGTGCACCATCTTGACGAAGTGGCCGGAGCCGTCGGGCCCGATGTGGGTGCAGCACGGCGTGCCGTCCACCTGCGCAGCGATGGACTCGAGCAACGGTCCCAGTGCCTTGTAGGACTCGGCCGGGCCACCCGGCATGATCGACGGGCCGTTGAGCGCGCCCTCTTCGCCGCCGGAAATACCGGCACCGACGAAGAGCAGACCGCGGTCCTTCATGGCCGCCTCGCGGCGGATCGTATCGGTGTAGAGCGCGTTGCCGCCGTCGATGATGATGTCGCCTTCCTCCATCACACCGGCGAGTTCCTCGATCACCGCATCTGTCGGGTCGCCTGCCTTCACCATGATGAGCACGCGCCGCGGCTTCGCCAGCGCGGCCACGAACTCCTCGATGGTCTCGGTACGGATGAAGTTGCCCTCGGTACCGTGCTCGGCGATCAACGCGTCGGTTTTCGCGATACTGCGGTTGTGCAACGCGACAGTGTGCCCGTGGTGGGCGAAGTTACGCGCGATGTTGGAGCCCATGACGGCGAGTCCGGTGACTCCGATCTGAGCCAGTTCTGTCTCTTTTGCTGCTGAGGTCATACAGACAGCTTTCCTTGCCGCGCGATTTCGCGCGAGCCAACCCCCTGGGTCGGGTGCGACGCCGGCCGACACGACGAAAAAGGTGCCGCATTCGCGAAGAATGCGGCACCTCGGGGTTCGAGCGACGAAGCCCGTCGAATCAGGACTTCGCCTCGAACGATCGATCAGTGGCTGCGTGCAGGCCCGTCGAAACCGTCGTACGAACGACGCTCGGTGCGGCTACGGAACCCACCCGACCGGTTCTCGTCCTGGCGCGGGGCGGATGCGGGACGACGGTTGTCCGAGCCACGGTTGTCCGAGCCGCGACCTTCGTAACCGCGACCCTCTGAGCCGCGGTACGAGCTCGAGTCGGAGCGACGCGGGCGGTCACCTTGGTAGCCGCCTTCGCTGCGCGGGTTGGATCCCTGGTAGCCGCCGGTGCGAGGGCTCGATCCCTGGTAGCCGGTGCGGGGACGGTCACCCTGGTAGCCGCCTTCGCTGCGCGGGTTGGATCCCTGGTAGCCGCCGGTGCGAGGGCTCGATCCCTGGTATCCCGTGCGGGGACGGTCACCCTGGTAGCCGCCTTCGCTGCGCGGGTTGGAACCCTGGTAGCCACCGCTGCGGGGGTTGGATCCCTGGTAGCCACCGGTGCGCGGGCGGCTGTTGCGATCACGCGGGGTGGATTCGGCACGCAACGGCTCACCGGTCGGCTTCTTGGCTCCGGTGATGCTGTTGAGTTCGGCCGAACCGGGGGAGACGTTGACCGCGGTGGCCTTGACGCCGGCCATCCCGGTCAAACGCAGAACCTGACGACGCTGATTGGGGAGCACGATCGCGACGACGGTGCCCTTTTCTCCGGCGCGTGCCGTGCGGCCGGCGCGGTGCAGGTAGTCCTTGTGGTCAGCGGGCGGATCGACGTGTACGACCAGGTCGATTCCGTCGACGTGAATTCCGCGGGCCGCGACGTCGGTGGCCACGAGCACAGGGGTGCGACCGTTCTTGAATCGCTCGAGCACTCGGGTGCGCTGGTTCTGTGCCTTGCCGCCGTGCAGCGACTCTGCAGCGATGCCGAGGGCGCGCAGGCGATCGGTGATGCCGTCGCAGCCCAGCTTGGTGCGCGCGAACATGATGGTGCGGCCGCCTTCACGGGCACCGATCTCCGAGAGCACCAGATCCTTCTGGCCGCGGTCGACCATGAGGACGTAGTGGTCCATGGTTCGGACGCTGGCCTTGCCGTCCTGGGTGGAGTGCTCGACGTGGTCGGGCAGGAACTGGCGAACCAGTGACTGGACCTCGCGGTCGAGGGTGGCCGAGAACAGCATCCGCTGTCCGTCTGCGGGTGTATCGGCGAGTACGGCGCGCACCTCGGGCAGGAAGCCCATGTCGGCCATCTGATCGGCCTCGTCGAGCGCGGTGATCTCGATGGAGTCGAGGATGCAGGTGCCCTGACGCAGGTGATCTGCCAGTCGTCCCGGAGTGGCGACCAGTACGTCGACTCCGCGGCGAAGCTGCTCGACCTGCTTGTTGAACGGGGTGCCGCCGACGGCAGGCATGACCCGGAGGCCCTGTGCGTTGGCGTAGGGAGCGAGCGACTCGACTACCTGGAACGCGAGTTCGCGGGTGGGAACCAGTACGAGCGAACGCGGGCGCTTGGCGGCCGGTCGATCGGTGTGCAGCGACAGGCGCTGCAGGATCGGCAGGCCGAAGGCGAGGGTCTTGCCCGAACCTGTCTGCGCGCGACCGAGGACGTTCTTGCCGGCGATGGCGTCGGGGAGCGCCTTTTCCTGGATGGGGGACGGCACGGTGATCGAGTTACGAGCGAGAGCCGCGACGACTGCCTCGGGCAGACCGAGCTCGGCGAATGTGAATGCCGGTGCCGCTGCGGGCGTCGGTACGGCCGTCGAGTCGGACTCGGGGGAAACGGTGGTATTGGAAACAGCGTTGGTCACGCAGTAAAGCCTCTCCGGATTGCGGGCACGCCAATAAGCCCGAAGCTGAGAGACCCGACGAGAAGGGAAACACGAAAAACAGCCAGAACACATTGATACGAGCCAGGGCACTGTCACCTGGCCATCGGTACGCAGGTCGAACCTGCATAAAGTGGGGCTGTTTGTGCCATTTCGATTGCTTGGTCGCGATGGCGACCGAGTTCTATTGTACGGGACGTACCGCCATTTGTTCACCCGGGTGGGTGTGACCTGCGTGACCCCCTGACGTGGCGGCGCTCGATCAGCCGAGGAGTTTGCTCAGCTCTTCGAGCCACGGCATCGCGACGTAGATGGTCGGCAGCACGAGTATGACGACGGCGGCCAGATATGCCACAGCGGCGATCCGGACGTCGCTGCCCGGCCCGCTCAACCGCTGGACGCGAATGAGTGTGTGCGGTCCTCCGGCTGCCATGGCACCCCGCGGTGCGGTGGATCCGGCACACGTCACGAGTGCGCGCGCGAGAGGGGTGGGTCCGGTGACCTTGACCGCCGTGTCATCGGCCAGCAGCTCGACCAACAACTGAACGCTGCTCAGGGCGGACTTGCTACGAACGATTCTGGGGAACGCCTCGTTGACCGCGGTGAACGCTTCCAGCACGAGGTCATGACGGGATCGTAGGTGTGATCGCTCGTGACTGAGGATCGCGGTCACCTCCGCTTCGGAGAGGCTGGCAAGCGTTCCGCGGCTCAGCACCACCCGCTGCCGTAGTCCGGGCAGGCAATACGCAATCGGTTCCGCCGCGTCCAGAACCCGGATGTCTGCATCACGCAGGCCCCTGAACGGATTGTCGCTCTTGTCGGTCCTGTCGAGCAGATCGACCAACATGCGATGACGGGAGCGGCGACGGCGGGTACGCACCGCCACCTGAGCCACCGAGAACATCAGTTTCGCTCCGATGCCCAGAGTGATCGCGAGCACCACCACGTACAAGGTCCACAGAGGCAGGCCCAAGGCGTCGATCTCGTCGGTCGGAGCCGTGGTCGGACGGCCGTCGGGGCCCGGCACGAGCAGCAATCCGCCGATTGCGAGGCCGGAACTGAAGGCCGACAACACGGCCGCGAGGGCGATGGCCTGCCACAGCACCAGAGCAGCGCGAGGCGACCGGTACGGCCAGCTCGCGCGGGCGAGCATCGCCGGCACAGGTCCAGCCAGGATCAGCGCGAGTATCGCGAATACCAGCGCAGTGGTGGAGTTCATGTCCTCACTTACTACGAGGAGCCTCAGTCCGTCGGACGGCCTTCTGCAGCAGAAGGTGACTCTGTCGTCGATTGTGCCACTTCCAGCGCCGCGAGTGCTTCACGGAGGGCGGCGGCCTCATCTGCTCCGACCTGCCCGACGAAGTGCACGAGGGCAGCTGCACGACCGCCGGAGGCGGGGGCCTGGGACAACGCGTCGACCATCAGGCTCGCGACCAACTCGTCGCGACCATGGACCGGGGCGTAGCGGTGAGCTCGGTCGTCGCGCTGCTGGACGACCAAACTTTTCTTCGCCAGACGCTGCAGGACCGTCATCACGGTCGTGTACGCGAGTTCACGATGAGTCGCAAGGGCCTCGTGGACCTGACGAACGGTCTGCGGCTCCGTCGATTCCCACAGATGGTCCATTACTGCGCGTTCCAATTCACCAAGGCCAGCCATTCCTCCGAGTCTACGGCCAGTCCGACGCGGATGCGTACTACTCGTAGTAGTAACTACCGTCCGAGTGCTGTGGTCTCGGTCATAGCCGCGGTCGAGTGGCGTCGGCGGGTCGTGACTGTGAGCGGGTCCGTGGGCATACTCTGTCGTGAGTTGGTGCCGCTGGGCCGAGTCGGAAAGATGAGTGGAGACCTCGCGTGAAGTGGTTCGATTCACTGTCGTTGCTCGATGGGCCACTGCCGGTGATCGTGTCCGTGCTCGGCGCCGCCGGCGGACTGTGGTTGCTGGTCTCGAGGTCGCGTCGGTACGCCAGGCGTGCGCTGCCGATCGCTGCCACCGCGGCGATCGTCGTCACGGCCATCGGTTACGTAGTGGTCGAAAAAGTATGGCGTCCGTTCCCCGATCCGATCGACATGTCGATCTACGTGTGGATCGGGGTGGGTGTGGCTGCCCTGTTCGCACTCGTACCACGGTCGATCGCTGCCCGCGGCGTGGTCGGCACAGTGGTGTCGGTGCTGGCGGCGGTACTCGTGGTGGCAACGTCTGCTCTGCACGTCAACCTCGAATTCGATGCGTATCCGACCGTGGGAAATGCGCTCGGTGTCGAGTCGGCCGAGCGCATAGCGTTCTCGGACGTGCCGCCTCCGGTCTCCGACACCGTCACCGGCACACCCCTGGAATCTGCCTGGTCCGCACCTGCCGACCTGCCTTCCGCCGGCCGCGTCACCTCCGCCACCATTCCTGCCACCGCGTCGAACTTCACGGCGCGAGACGCCCAGATCTACCTACCGCCGGCCTATTTCGCCGATCCCCGTCCGCTTCTTCCTGTCCTCGTACTGCTCGCCGGCCAGCCCGGCGCACCCGAAGACTGGTTCAACGGGGGCAAGCTCGCCGAGACCATGGACAACTTCGCGCGTGATCATGCCGGTTTGGCACCGGTGGTGGTCGTGGCCGACGGCACCGGCTCGTCGATCGCCAATCCGCTGTGCGTGGATTCGACACTCGGCAACGCGGCCACCTACCTCGCACGTGACGTTCCCGATTGGATCGACAACTCCCTGCAGGTGGATCGAAACCGTGCTCATTGGGCGATCGGCGGATTGTCCTACGGCGGAACGTGCTCGATACAGATGGCCACCAATCATCCCGAGGTCTATCCCACGTTTCTCGACCTGTCGGGTCAGCGCGAGCCGACCCTCGGCGATCGAGATCGAACCGTGCAGCAGGCGTTCGGCGGCAACGCCGCAGCGTTCACCGCGATCAACCCTCTCGACCTGCTGAAATCGCGTCGATACCCGGACTCTGCCGGTATTTTCGTCGTGGGGTCCGAGGACAAGGATTACCAACCGGGCCAGCAGGAGATGTACGACGCGGCGAAGGCCGCTGGAATGGATGTGCAGTACGTGGAGGTACCAGGGGGACACAGCTTCGCGGTGTGGTCCGAAGGCTTACGTCGAGAACTGCCGTGGCTGGCTACGAGAACAGGACTGACGGCGTGAACACCGACGAGTCGGGGGGTCCGACGGAAGCGATCGATGCTGCGGCACCGACGTGGATGTCCGAGAAGGTGGCCGTCGTGAGATCCGCCGCCTCGGCGACGATGCGGCAGTCGCGGCGATTGTGGTCGCTGATCCTGTTCGGTGCCGTGGGTGCCCCGGTCAGCTTCACCCTGCTCGCCGTGGTCTGGCTTTCGGGGATGTATGCCGTCGTGTCGGACGGCCATGGTCAGGTCGACAGGTACTTCGCGGTCGGCATCGTCCCGTTCGAGCACTGGCATCTCTGGACGCCGCTGACATCTGGTCTGGCAGCGCCGAATATTGCGGGCTGCGTGGTGGCGACCGTTGCGGTGCTCCTCGCTGCTGCCCCGATCGAACGTCGTATCGGTTCCCGTCGGTTCGCGGTAGCCGCATTCGTGACGCAGGTTGCGGGGTCGTTGTTCGGGCTGGGCCTGGCCGTGCTGGCGAAGACCGTCGACGAGGATTGGGGTTTCCGCCTGCACGTAGGTACGGCCGTGGGCCCGACGACATGGGTCTGCGGAGTTGTGCTGGTTGCCACGTCGCGGATGGACACGCTGTGGCGCAGGCGGATTCGCGTCGGACTGCTGACCCTTCTGGTGACCCTGGCCTTGTTCGGCGGTCACCTGCAGGACGTCGTTCGGTTGGCGGCAGCGGTGATCGGTCTGATCGTGGGCCCGTGGATCGTCGGCCGCTCGGCGCGCGGTCCGAGATTGGCGGGAACGCAGCGTGAAGGACGTGTGCTGGTCGCGCTGATCGTCGCCGCCAGTGCCCTCGGTCCGGTGCTGGCGGCCTTGAGCCCCAATGCCGTGGGGCCGTTCGCGGTGCTTCGCGACGTGGTGCGCGGCGTGCCGTACACAGCTGCCGAGGTTCGTGAGATCTGCGCCGATGCCACGACCGATCCGGTGGAATGCCGCCGCGGGCTGCTCGACCTCAGGCTGGGCGGAGTCGGACCGACGATCCTGAGCATCATGCCGTCGCTGTTCCTGTTGGTGGTCAGTGACGGTTTGCGCCGCGGTCGACGGTTCGCGTGGGCGATGGCAGTGATCTCGCAGGTGGTTCTGCTCGCGCTGTCGGTGGCGAACTACGCCATCCGATTCCTCGAAGCCGGTGACGACGAATCGTTGTTTTACGGGCTGGAATCTCCCACGGCCTACCGCACTGCCGTGCCCTTCCTTCTGCCCCTGATCGTCCTGCTGGTCCTGATCGTCACTCGGAAGTTCTTCGACGTGTCGGCACCGGCTGGCACGTACCGACGCTGGGCCGCGTCCGTCGTGGCCGCCGTAGTAGGACTCGGCCTGATCTACTCGATCGGTGGCTATCTCGGTCGCGGCGGTTTCGCCGACTCGCCGTCCTTCGGCGGATTGCTGGTCGATTTCCCGCAGAGGCTGGTTCCGCCGGTCTATCTGCAGTGGCTCGAGCCCGCCCTTCTACCCCAGAGCACCCCGACCACCTTGCTGTTCGAGTGGACCGGCGTCGTGTTCTGGGTCGTGGTGTGTGCGCTCACGATCAGCACCTTCCTCACACCGGTGTACGGCCCGGAGACCGATGCCACCGAACGGGCTCGCAGCGTGCTGATGTCGAGCAGCGGCTCGGCGCTGTCGTGGATGACGACCTGGCGCGGGAACAAGTACTGGTTCAGCGCCGACGGCCGCAGCTACGTGGCGTATCGCGTCATTTCCGGCGTGGCTTTGACCACCGGTGACCCTGTCGGGCCGCGAGCATCGTTGCGAGACAACGTCGTCGAGTTTGCCGAGTTCGCGTCGAAGAACGGGTGGATTCCGTGTTTCTACTCCGTCACCCCGGCCGTCCGGCGTATCACCGATTCTCTGGGATGGGGCGGTATCCAGGTCGGTGAGGAGACCGTGCTCGATCTGGACGGAATAGCGTTCACCGGCAAGCGGTTCCAGGATGTTCGTACTGCGCTCAATCGAGCGAAGAAGGCAGGCGTCGTCGCGGAGTGGATTCGGTTTCCCACCGCTCCACTGGCCATCACCGATCAGATCACCGCGATCTCCGAGGAGTGGGTGGCAGACAAGGGGATGCCGGAAATGGGCTTCACCCTCGGCGGACTCGAGGAGGTCGACGACGAGAACGTGCGATGCCTGATTGCCGTCGACGAACATCGAACCGTGCACGGGGTCACGTCGTGGATGCCCGTCTACGAGGACGGCGTCATCGTCGGGTGGACGCTCGATTTCATGCGGAGACGGTCGGAAGGTTTTCGGCCGACAATGGAGTTTCTCATCGCCTCTGCCGCCCTGCTCCTCGAGCAGGAGGGGGCCAGGTTCCTGAGCCTGTCCGGTGCACCTCTGGCCAAAGTCGACGAGAAGCAGCCCGAGCACGTGTCCAGCGCCGAGCAGTCGACGCTGTCCGGCTTGCTCGAACGGTTGCTCGATGTACTCGGGCGAACCCTCGAACCTGTCTACGGGTTCCGGTCTCTGCTGGCATTCAAATCCAAATTCCAGCCGCGCTACGAGCCGATGTACATGACGTTCGCCGATCCGGCCGCCCTGCCCAGTATCGGCAACGCAATCGGCCGGGCCTACCTGCCCGACGTGTCCATCGGTCAGGGCTTCAAGCTCGTCCGAACGATGATCGAGCGGTGACGCTCTGCGCTAGACGGCCCGCGAGTCCAGTGTCCCGGAACGCCTGTCCGATTTCACCGGACCACCGACCGACCCGTACACGTGGCGAGTTCCGATCGGAACGATGAGCGGGCGATCCGACATGGGATCGTCGATCACGGCTGCCTCGAGTCCGAACACGTCGAGCAGTAGTTCCTCCGAGATGACGTCCTGGGGGCGACCGGACGTAACGATGGTTCCTTGCTTCATGACGATCAACTGGTCGCTGTATCGCAGTGCGAGGTTGAGATCGTGCAACACCATGACGATGGTGCGGCCGAGCTCCTCGTGCAGGCGATCGACGAGGTCGAGTACCTCGATGGAGTGGGCGAGGTCGAGGTAGGTGGTCGGCTCGTCCAACAGCAGGATGTCGGTGCCTTGCGCCAGTGCCATCGAAATCCAGGCGCGTTGCCGTTGACCACCGGACAGCTCGTCGACGGGACGGTCGGCGAGGTCGCCGACGCCGGTGAGTTCGAGTGCGTTGGCCACTTCTGCCTCGTCGTCCGAGCTCCACTGCCTTATCCACGACTGATGGGGGTGACGACCGCGCGAGACCAGATCGGCGACGGTCAGTCCTTCCGGAGCAGTGGGTGCCTGCGGCAGCATGCCCAGGGTTCGGGCAACCTCTTTGGTCTTCATCGAGGAGATCGCCCGGCCGTCGAGCATCACGCTTCCGGCCTTGGGCTTGAGCAGGCGTCCGAGCGATCGCAGCAGGGTCGACTTGCCGCAGCCGTTCGGGCCGATGACGGTGGTGATCACTCCGGTGTGAATCGCGAGGTCGAGGTGCTCGATGATGGTCCGGTCGCCGTAACCGAGGCTGAGATCGTCTGCGACCAAACGCGAGGCGTGGCTGATTGTCATACGGAAGCCTTTCGATTACTGCGCACGAGAAGGTACAGAAGGAACGGTCCACCGAGTGCCGAGGTGACGATGCCGACCGGCAGTTCCACCGGCAGGATCGTCCGCGCGATGAGATCACTCGCCACTACCAGCAGTCCGCCCAGTAATGCCGAGGCAATGATCGGCGGTCCCGGGGTTCGAAGGAGCCGTACCGCGATCTGCGGGGCTGCCAGTGCGACGAACGCGATCGGTCCGGCCGCAGCTGTGGCAACGGCAGCGAGTGCGACGGCGGCGAGCAACATCACGGCTTGGCTGTGCTGCAACCGCACTCCGAGCGATCGTGCATTGTCGTCACCCAGACGCAGTGCTCCCAGCGTGAAGGTCGACACGATGGTTGCGCCCCCGACGATGACGACGGCGACTGCGACCGGCCACACCGTCGACCAGTTGGCTCCGTTGAGAGAACCGTTGAGCCAGACCTGCGCGCGCGACACGTCGTTGATGTCGGCGCTGATCAGCAACCACCCGATGACGGCCGTGAGCATGGCGTTGACGGCGATTCCCACCAGAATGAAGCGAAAGCCGTCGACGCCTTTCCGCCAGGCGAGTGAGTAGATCGCTATTGCGGTGAGTACTCCGCCGATCAGCGCTGCCAGTGGCAGACCGAGGGTGGCGAGCAGACCGCTGAAGGTACCGCCGCCACCCAGGACGATCAGCGCGACGGCTGCAGCACTGGCACCGGCGGTGATGCCGAGAATATCGGGACTGGCGAGTGCGTTCCGAGAGATGGATTGCGTGATCGCACCGGAAATTCCCAAGGCCGCTCCGACGAGCAAGCCCGTCAACGACCGGGGCAGGCGTAGGTCCATGACGATGAACCGTTCGATCCGCGTTCCGCCGCCGAGCAGGACATCGAGCACCTGGGGGATCGACAGCGGAAAGTCGCCGCGGCCGATGTTGACACACATGACGAGAATCAAGGCGGCAGCCACGAGGACGGTGGTGACGACCATCAGTGGACGGCGGACGAGGGACACCCGCCCCAGGCGAACGGCGGGCCGCGCGGGCACGGTGCCGGGACCGGCCGTGGAGGGTTCGGGGGACCGGATCTCGGCGGTCACAGGCTCGCCAACTTTCTACGGCGTACCAGTGCGATGAAGAACGGCGCGCCGAAGAGTGCGAGGACGATGCCCACCTGCAACTCGCCCGGGCGCACCACGACGCGTCCGATGACGTCGGCGATCATCAGCATCACGCCGCCCATGAGGCCCGCGTAGGGCACGAGCCAGCGGTAGTCGGGTCCGGTCACCGCTCGGGCGATATGCGGAACGACGAGGCCGACGAAGGCAATGGGCCCGCACGCGGCCGTTGCCGCTCCGGTCAGCAAAGTGATGGCCAGGATTCCGACGGTTCGGGTGACCGCGATGTTGGTTCCGAGGGACCGCGCAACGTCCTCGCCCAGGCTCATGACGTTCAGGCCCGGGGTGCTGGCGAGTGCGATCAGCACACCGAGAATCAGGAAGGGGAGAACCTGCCACAGCACGTCGAGCCCCCGACCGGCGACCGATCCGACCACCCAGAAGCGGTAGCCGTCGAGGCTCGTCTGGTCGAGCAACACGACGGCATTCGTCATCGCGGAGAGGAAGAACGCGACACCCGCGCCCGCCAGGGCGAGGTTGATCGGACTCGATCTGCCCGACCCGATGGACGACAGACCGAACACCACGACGCTCGCCACTGCCGAACCTGCGAACGCGAACCACAGGTACTGGCTCGGAGAGGTGAACCGAAACAGGTAGATGGCCATGACGACGAAGAACGCCGCCCCGGAATTGAGGCCGAGCAAGCTGGCATCGGCCAGCGGGTTGCGCGTATGTCCCTGGATGAGGGCACCTGCGATACCGAGCGCGAGGCCGACCACCAACGCCAGCACGGTTCGGGGGACCCGCAAGGTCCGCACGATGATGTCGGTGTCCGTGCCGTTCGAATCGATCAATGCATGGGCGATCTCGGCGAACGTCAGTGGTCGGGCACCGATGGCGATGCTCGCAAAGATGCCGGCGGCCAGAGCGACGACCAGCACTGCCAGGCCGAGCAATCTGCGTCGGCGAATGGCGGCAACCGAACCATCTTTGGGAATGGGCTCGAAATCATCAGCTGCAGCGGTCTTCTCGCGCACGACCTCCGAAGTGGACCGGCCGAGACCGAACTGGCGACGGAGAGCTCGACGGACACCGACCGGGCCAGTGGTGTCGGTGTCGCGGAGCGTCAGACTCATCCACCGTCTACCTGTGCTCTGCCCCTCGTTGCCATCGCGGTAGCCGCGGTTCCAGACGAACAAGGCGACGGCCACCGAAACAGAAATTGCTCCGAACACGACACGGTCGGCCTGACCACCGCCGTTGTCGTCACGAAGGGCGTCGACGATCGACCACCCGATGAACAACGGCACGAGCACGATCAGCGCGTCGATCCCCGCGGCTGCTATGCGTGTACTCCACGGTGCTGGCCCGGTGGGCACGTCCTCGGTCCCGTATCGCTCGTCGGGCGAGCGACGCGAGCCGTGGGGGCCGAGTAGCGGAGCTGTGGTCACTGGGGTCGTGACTCCTCGCTGGATCGAAGGGACACGGTTTAGGTTACGGAACCCTTCCTCTCCGTGCGACACGAGGTAAGGGTAGCGGTGCCTGACTCGGCAGCCGGATCTGGTTAGGCTAACCTACATCCATTGGTCGACGGTGGGGCGAGTTCACCGGTCACGAACAGAAGGAGCGTTCAGGTGTCAGTTGCAACTGCGGCATTCACGGGCTGGGCCGATGTGCACCGATTCTCGGACCGATCCGGTGGGCACGCTCTGTTGGCCGAGTCGTGTTCCACTCTGCGCGCGCTCAATCCCGACTATCCGCGGATGTACGCGGTGGCCGCCATGGCCGACGAGGGTAAGCGGCGTTGGTGGCAGCTGTCGGTCGGTCTCGACGACGGTCGCGTCGAGCAGATGTACCGCCGTTCGCTCGAGGATCTCGAAGTGCCGCACGCTGCGGCGGTGCAGGTGGCGACTGCGCTGATTCATGCGGTGGTCGGGCGGGTTGCAGCACTGCTCGTGCTCGAAGCGCGTGCCTGGGATCCGGGCATCGAGAACTTGTGGATCCATATGGACAGCGACGGGGGAATCGATTGGGCGGGTGTTGCGTCGCCCATCTTGCGAGTGCTGCCGGAGGATCCGGCAGCCGGCGAGCCCGGAACCGTGACGTTGCCCTGTGAACAGGCTCTTCTCGTCTGGACCGCGCATCGGTGCCTGACGTCTCTCGGGTCTGTCTATCGTGCGATCAGTGAGCGGGCTCCGCTGGATGCTCGCGTCTTCTGGGCGCTGGTGGGTGACGCGATCCTCGGTGCGTCGACGTACGTCCCGATTTTGGCCGGGACCGGCCCATCCGCCGGAACGCGGCGAGGCCAGTTACTGCTCGACGCGATGGTCGCTGCCGGCGCGCCCGTGCGATCGCGAGTCGGAGTCCCGGGCCGGCAGCGGCTACGCGCCTCGTGAAGGCCTTGCGTCCGAACTGAGGTATGCCTATGCTAATTTCATACCAACGGACCGCGCCGGAGACCTGAGGGCTGCAGTGTCTCCCGGTCCTTGCCACGGTGGGCCTCTCGTTCGACTCGAACGAGAGGCCCACCGATTTTCTCGGGCGGAGTGTCGTGTATTTCTGGTCATGGGTCGACTGCAGTCGGCGAACATTCTCAGTACGCGACCGGAAGCGGAGCAATGACCGATTCGAACGGCACCACCGAAGCGAGCCCCTTCGAGACCCTCACCCCGGAACAGCTGACCGAACTCTGCGGACGCGGATTCGACGGCGTGGTCGGACTGACCTACCGAGAAGTGACCGGCGACGTCGTTCGCGCAGAGTGGGATGTCACCCCGCAACTGCACCAGCCGGCCGGGATCATGCACGGTGGTGTTCTGTGCGCCGTGGTGGAATCGGTTGCCAGCATCGGTGGATCGGCCTGGTTCGGTTCGCGCGGTCATGTCGTCGGGGTGAACAACAGCACGGACTTCCTGCGAGCAACGCGCTCGGGCTCTCTTGCCGCGCACGGACATCCGATCCATCGAGGCCGCACCCAGCAACTCTGGCAGGTCGACATCTCCGACGAGGGCGGCCGCCTGGTGGCACAGGGCAAAGTGCGGCTGGCGAATATCGAAAACACAGCACGTCTGGGACAGTGAAGCCCATGACCGGACACGACAATGTCGTTCCCCCTTCCGCCGGCGGAGCGCTGACCGACGACGCGTTCGACCGCCTCGAAGCACTCTTCGAGCCCATCGATGCCGATCTGGCGCAGCACTATCCGGGAGACCGAATAGGAGGGCAGCCCTCCCACACTGTCTACATCCCGGCCTCCGAGGCGTCCGAGAACATCCCGGCCGCATGGGGAACCGCAGCCCTCGGCCTGCTCGATGCGCACCCCGAGGCCTTCGCCGGCCTCGGCACCACCGATGCTCTACCGGTGGTACGGGACCGGCTGAACGCAGCACCGATCCAGGACCTCAGGTTCGATTTCGAGGACGGCTACGGGTGGCGCTCCGACGCCGTCGAGGATCGTCACGCCGCGGCAGCAGGTGCAGCGTTGGCTGCGCTGGCACACGACGCGGCGGGCCCGTCGTGGCTGGGCATCCGTGCGAAAGGCCTTGCCGCTCATGAGCGTCGGCGTGGCATTCGAACCCTGGAACTCGTCCTGGACGGGGCCGGGGGAGTGCCCGACGGGTTCGTGTTCACAGTGCCCAAACTCCGCGCGGTCGAGCAGGTTTCGGCCGTGGTCGCGTTGTGCGAAGAACTCGAGCGGGCTCACGGTCTTCCCGATCGGGCACTCCGTTTCGAGTTGCAGATCGAAAGCCCGCAGGCCGTGATCGGTGCCGACGGTACGACGACGTTGGCGCGTGCGATAGCCCGCGCGGATGGTCGCTGCACGTCGCTCCACTACGGCACCTACGACTACAGCGCGGCGTGTGGAATCACGTCGGCGCAGCAATCTCTGGCTCATCCGGTGGCAGACCACGCCAAGAACGTCATGTTGGTTGCGGCAGCGCAGACAGGCGTGTGGGTGTGCGACGGGTCGACCCAGGTGGTTCCGACCGGTAGCTCCGAACAAGTGGCAGCGTCGGCGCGGCGTCACTTCGATCTGGTGACCAGATCCCTCGAGCGGGGCTTCTACCAGGGGTGGGACATGCACCCCGGTCATCTGGTGACGCGATGGTTGGCCACGTTCGAATTCTTTCGTCACGCGATGCCCGTCGCCGCAGCTCGAATGGGCAACTACCTCGATCGTCGCGGCGGAGATGTGATGGACGAGCCGGCGACGGCGCAGGCTCTCGCGGGCGTATTGGTACGCGGCCTGGACGCGGGCGCGTTCGGGGTCACCGAACTGCAGGACGTGGCCCCTTCTGTCGACCGAAATGTCCTGCGGGGTCTGCTCGATCGGTCGGTCACCGTGCCCTTGGGCTGACTGCGTGTCAGAATTGCCGAGCATCATCACCGATCGGACGGAGAACCTACATGCGGTTGTCTCCGCACGAGCAGGATCGACTGCTCGTCAGCTACGCCGCCGAACTCGCGCGGCGGCGCCGTGCTCGCGGCCTGAAACTCAATCACCCCGAGGCGATCGCGGTCATCACCGATCACCTTCTCGAGGGTGCTCGTGACGGAAAGTCCGTGGCCGAGCTGATGGCGTCGGGCCGGGAAGTGCTCACGGCCGACGACGTACTGAGTGGTGTGCCCGAACTGCTTCCCGAGGTGATGGTGGAAGCGACGTTTCCCGACGGAACGAAGCTGATCACGGTGCACGAGCCGATCTCGCCCGAGCGCGGAGACGGCCATCTGGTTCCGGGTGAGATCTTCACCGTCGCAGGAGATATCGAGATCAACGACGGTGTCGAATCGATCACCTTGACGGTGGTGAACGGCGGCGATCGACCGGTGCAGGTGGGAAGTCACGTGCATCTTCCTCAAGCGAACGCCGCCCTGCAGTTCGATCGCGATCGCGCCTACGGGTGTCGGCTCGACATTCCGGCCGGCACTGCCGTGCGCTTCGACCCGGGCATCGAGCAGACGGTGCAACTCGTGCCCCTCGGTGGGACCCGCGAGGTATACGGCTTGAGCATGACACCTCCAGGAAAGTTGGACAGCTGATGGCGCGTATGAGTCGCAGTCGATACGCCCAGTTGTTCGGCCCCACGACGGGTGATCGGATTCGGTTGGCCGACACCGACCTTCTGATCGAGATCACCGAGGATCGAAGTGGTGGTCCGGGCAAGGCCGGCGAGGAAGCGGTGTTCGGCGGCGGCAAAGTGATCCGTGAGTCGATGGGCCAGTCTCGTGCCACCCGGGCAGACGGTGCCCCGGATACCGTCATAACCGGCGTCGTCGTCGTCGATTACTGGGGAATCATCAAGGCAGACCTCGGTATTCGCGACGGTCGGATCGTTGCGCTCGGAAAGGCCGGCAATCCCGACACCATGACCGGCGTTCATCCGGATCTCGTGATCGGACCATCGACCGAGATCATCGCGGGCAACGGAAAGATCGTCACGGCCGGCGGCATCGATTGCCATGTGCACCTCATCTGCCCGCAGATCAAGGAAGAAGCCCTCGGCGGCGGCATCACCACGGTGATCGCAGGTGGTACCGGGCCTGCCGAAGGAAGCAAGGCAACCACCGTCACCCCGGGTGCCTGGCATCTGTCCAGAATGCTCGAATCTCTCGACGACTGGCCGATGAACATCGTGCTGCTCGGCAAAGGCAATACGGTCAATCCCGATTCGATGTGGGAGCAGTTGCGCGGCGGCGCTTCGGGATTCAAGTTGCACGAGGATTGGGGGTCGACTCCCGCCGCGATCGACGCGTGCCTGCGAGTGTGCGACGAGGCGGGGGTTCAAGCGGCTCTTCACTCCGACACCCTCAACGAGGCTGGATTCGTCGAGACCACCCTCGCTGCGATCAACGGCCGTGGAATACACGCTTATCACACCGAAGGTGCAGGCGGCGGGCACGCTCCCGACATCATCACCGTTGCCGCGCAAGCACACGTGCTGCCCAGCTCGACCAATCCGACGCGTCCGCACACCGTGAACACGTTGGACGAGCATCTCGACATGTTGATGGTGTGCCATCACCTCAGTCCGAGCATTCCGGAGGATCTGGCGTTCGCCGAGAGCCGCATTCGGCCGTCGACCATCGCGGCCGAGGACTTGCTGCACGACATGGGAGCGATCTCGATGATCGGCAGCGACGCCCAGGCCATGGGACGTATCGGTGAGGTGGTACTGCGAACCTGGCAGACGGCTCATGTCATGAAGGCGCGGCGCGGATACCTGCCCGGGGACAACGGTGCCGACAACAATCGGGTCAGGCGATACGTCGCGAAGTACACGATCTGTCCGGCCGTGGCCCACGGTCTCGATGCGGAGATCGGGTCGATCGAAACGGGCAAGCTCGCCGATCTGGTGTTGTGGGATCCTGCCTTCTTCGGTGTGCGTCCGCACATGGTCATCAAGGGCGGCATGATCGCGTGGGCCGCGATGGGCGACGCCAATGCATCCATTCCTACGCCGCAACCCGAGCTGCCGCGGCCGATGTTCGGAGCGTCACCCAAGGCAGCCGCTGCGACGTCGCTGCATTTCGTTGCGCCACAAGCGATCGAGGACGGTCTGGCCGATCGCCTTGCGTGCGATCGCCGTCTCGTTCCGGTTGCGAACGTGCGCGGGATCAGGAAAGCCGATATGCCGCTCAACGATTCGCTTCCGGAGATCGAAGTCGATCCGGACACCTTCACCGTGCGTATCGACGGCGAGGTGTGGAAGGAACAACCGGCGTCCGAATTGCCGATGGCGCAACGGTATTTCCTCTTCTGATGGCCCTAGGATCCCTCTCGTCGACTGCGTCGTCGTACGCTGCACGTCGACAGGTCACAACCCTTCTCTCGCTTGCAGATTCGCGGCTTCCCACCGGTGGGCACGTCCATTCCGGGGGAGTCGAAGAAGCGATCGCATCAGGTTTCGTGCGCGACATCGATACCCTCGAGGCATTTCTGCGTCGGCGAATTCGGACGTCGGGAGCCACGGCGGCGTCCATCGCGGGTGCGGTTGTTCTCGGCTCGTTGGACACGGATGCGGCCGATGCCGAGTGCGATGCCCGGACGCCGTCGCCGGCAGTGCGAGCTGCGTCGCGGGCTCAGGGTCGGGGGTTGCTCAGATTGGCCAAATCAGCATGGCCGCATCACGATTGGCTGTCCATTGGCCGGCGGCCGCATCTGGCCGTCGCGGCCGGGCACGTGGGACTCGCAGCCGACCTGTCCGTCGCCGACACCGCGGCTGTGCAGGTGTACATCACCATGACCGGCTCGGCGATCGCGGCGCAACGTCTGCTTGCGCTCGACCCCGCCGAGGTTGCCTCGTGCACCATTCGGTTGGGGGACTTCTGCGACGAGGTGGCCGACGCCGCGTGCGCATCGCTTCCGGTTCTGATGGAGCTGTCCGATCCGCTGCTGGACATGTTCGCGGAAGCCCACGCCGTCCGCGATCGCCCATTGTTCGTATCCTGAATTCACGACCGCTGACACGGTTCTCGACCGCAGTACCGTTTTCTCGACCGAAGGAGATGTCATGCCCCCGCACCTGATCGACGGTGAGCCCCACGACCACGGGTTGGACCGACCCAAGCGCACACGGGTCGCAGGCGATGCTTTGCGTGTGGGAATCGGCGGACCCGTCGGGTCGGGCAAGACCGCCTTGGTGGCCGCCTTGTGCCGCCAGCTCCGCGACGAGCTGTCTCTGGCCGTGCTCACCAACGACATCTACACCACTGAGGATGCCGACTTCCTGCGGCGGCACGCAGTGTTGCCGGACGAGCGCATCACGGCCGTGCAGACCGGCGGCTGTCCGCATACCGCGATACGCGACGACATCACCGCCAATCTCGACGCGATCGACGACCTGATCGAGAACAACCCCCCTCTCGACCTGATTCTGGTGGAGTCCGGCGGCGACAATCTCACCGCCACGTTTTCGTCCGGTTTGATCGACGTCCAGATTTTTGTCGTCGACGTCGCGGGAGGAGACAAGGTGCCTCGTAAGGGTGGTCCCGGCGTGACGTTCTCCGACCTGCTCGTCGTCAACAAGACCGATCTCGCGCCGTACGTCGGTGCGGATCTGGGTGTCATGGAGCGCGACGCCGCGCAGGTGCGCGAGGGTCGCCCCACGGCCCTGATCTCTCTCACGGACGATCCCGCAGCAACGACGGTGCTCGGCTGGGTGCGTGAGCAATTGAAGGTTATCGCCGACGCCGACGCACACGACCACGCGCACTGAACGATGCACACCGAGCTCCGCATCGACGCGAGTCGTCGACGCAGTCCCCGCATCACATCGGTCGGCGGACTCGCAGGTAGGCAAACGGGGCCCGACACCGTCCACCTGATCGGCACCGCGGCCACGCCTCTCGGCGGAGACACCATCAGCGTCAGGATCTCGGTGGCTGCCGGCGCTCGTCTGGATGTGCGCAGTGTGGCAGCGTCCTTGGCGATGCCCGGTGCAGCACAACGTCATTCGTCGGCGCACTGGCACGTCGAGTTGGGGGCGGGGGCGTCACTCGTTTTCGACCCCGAGCCGATGGTCGTCGTCTCCGATGCCTCTCATACGGTGCTCAATGTCATCGAACTGGAACAAGACTCGGATCTGTGGCTGCGTGAGCGCGTACAGATCGGCAGGCTCGACGAGGTGGCGGGACAGTGGGCGAGTTCGATGCACTGCGATGTGGGAGGCCGGCCGCTGTTGCGCCACCGGGTGGAACTGGGGGAGGGGACGGTGGCGCACGACGGGTTGTCGGCACCGATGTCGATGTCCAGCACGCTTCGCTATCCGGACAGTCGGGATTCCGAGGTCGATCTGGCGGGCGGCACCGTGCGCTTGGCCTTGGCCGGGGGTGGCTCGCTGAGTACCTCCGTCGGTCATCGCCTTCAGCCGACCCGATAGATCGGGCAGGGCAGAAAGAAAGGGCTCCGTCCGACGATGTGCGTCGGACGGAGCCATTTCTGCTTCGCTTACCTTGCGGGTGCTGCGTGGATCAACCCGCTGCTTTTTCGCGTTCCTCTTCGACCTCGGCCGTCCGCTGGTTCACGTCGCCCGCTTTCTCGAGAGAGTTCAGTTGTTCGATGGCAAGCCGCGCGAACACCTGCTGCTCCGTCGATGCCATCTGAGCACGGCCTCTACCGAGGAACGTGACGAACCAGGAAATGACCGTGGTGATACGGCTGCGGTACCCCACCAGGTAGTACAGGTGGAGGGCGAGCCACATGAGCCATGCGATGAAGCCACCGAACTCCAGCTTGCCGACCTTGGCCACCGCATTGAATCGCGACACCGTGGCCATGGAGCCCTTGTCGAAGTACTTGAAGGGTGCTCGCTGGGTGGGGTCGTCCTGCCCCTTGACCGATGCCTTGATCAGCTTGGCTGCGTAGGTGGCACCCTGGATCGCACCCTGTGCCATGCCGGGAACGTCCTTGACCGACATCAAGTCGCCGATGACGAAGACGTTCGGATGACCCTTGACAGTCAGATCCGGTTCCACCAGAACTCGGCCGGCGCGGTCCGTCTCCGAACCCGACTGGTCGGCCAGCTGCTTGCCGAGCGGGCTGCCCTGCACGCCCGCGGACCAGACCTTGCACTGAGCCTCGATACGACGCGTGGTTCCGTCTTTTTCCTTGACGGTCAGGCCGTCGTTGTCGACGTCGGTGACCATCGCGTTGAGCTGGATCTCGACACCGAGCTTCTCGAGCCGTTCGGCTGCCTTGCGGCCGAGTTTCTCGCCCATCGGGGGAAGGACGGCCGGTGCGGCGTCCAGCAGGATGACGCGCGCGTCGCGGGGATCGATGTTGCGGAACGCTCCGTCGAGGGTGCGGTCGGCGAGTTCTGCGATCTGCCCTGCGAGTTCGACACCCGTCGGACCTGCTCCGACGACGACGAACGTCATCAGGCGGTCCTTCTCCTCCTGGTCGTCGGAGAGTTCCGCCTGCTCGAAGGCTCCAAGGATGCGTCCGCGCAGTTCGAGTGCATCGTCGATTGTCTTCATGCCGGGCGCGAACTCGGCGAAATGGTCGTTACCGAAGTACGACTGCTGGGCACCGGCGGCCACGATCAGGCTGTCGAACGGGGTGACGGTGACGCGCTCGAGCAACTTGGACGTGACCGTCTTGGCCTCGAGGTCGATGTTCAGCACGTCGCCCAGCAACACCTCGGCGTTCTTCTGCTTGCGCAGGATGACGCGGGTAGTGGGAGCGATCTCACCGACGGACAGAATGCCTGTGGCCACCTGGTAGAGCAGCGGCTGGAATAGGTGGTGGGTCGTCTTTGCGACGAGGGTGATGTCGACGTCGGCCTTCTTGAGCGCCTTGACGCCGAACAGACCTCCGAACCCGGAACCGATGACGACGACACGGTGACGCTTCGATTCGACCGGTTGGATGCTCATTACCTGCTCCCTAGACGTTGCGATGTAGCCACAACGGTAGTCGCCCCGGGGCGGAGCGTCTCGCCAAGGGCCCAGCTACCGGTCGTCGGGCAGCTATCGCTGTCGCGGGGAACTACGGGGCAGTAGCCGACCTCTTGGCCAGTTCCACCGTTGCAGCGCGCAGATCGTCCGCGGAATCGATGGGCTCGGCGTAACCGACTCTGGTGTAGGCCACACCGCGCGGTGTGTGGACGTTCAGATCGAGGCCGTATCGATCTGCGGCCGTACACGTCGCTGAGGTCGCGTCCGGGTAGCCCCCCAGCTTTCGGGCCATCGCCAACAGAGACGTCGAATGGTCCGCGTTGAGGTGCTCGACGGCATAGGCCGAGGACGGAGACACGGGATCCGGGGACGCCTCGGAGTACGCGTCGGCCGTCGCCGAATCCATTCGGCCGTACCCGCCGACCCATCGCACCCGATGCACTCGCATGACCCAAAGCGTGAAGTCGCTGTAATCCACGTAGTACTTGGCGGCCGGCACCGCGTCGAGATGCGCTTGTCGTGCGGCAGTGAGCTCGGCTCCTGCCGGTCGCTCGACCACCCCGGCCAGCGTGATGCGGCCCGAGGCCAGCGGGTCCGTCTGTGACTGGGGTGCAACGATCGACAGACTCGCTCGTGGATCACCGTCGAGATTTCGACCATGCTCCGCCATCCGCGACACGCACAGCACGGGTGCTCCGTCGAGCAAGCCGTATGTCACGAACGACGCCCATGGATCGCCGTCGGCGGTCAGGCTGGCCAGCGTCGCGATATTGGTGGACGCAGCGATCGTGCGCGCCTCCTCGGCCGCCGACGGACGACGCTCCGCGACCACCGGAGACAGAGGAGGGGGAACGGACGGGGCGTCGCCGGGATCGCCGTGATCGAGTGCCATGGGCGGCAGTCTACGTTCGTCCCGGAACGAGATGGTGTGCGTGCGTGACCGGGTTGCCGATCAGCACGAGTCGAACAGAGCAACCATAGGAGCGTCAGGCTAGCGGCCGACGAACGCGACGTCCTCTGTGGCGACGGCCGATGCGGTTCGGCCGGGTGCGGTCTGGTTGTCCCAATACATGTTCGTGTGCGCGATGACCTGCTGCGGTGTGGGCAGGGCGGGGTCCGGCAGGTTCTCCGTCGTGTGGGCGTCGCTGACCAAGGTCACGTCGTACCCACGAATCAGAGCTCCGTGCAGAGTCGATCGCACACAGAAGTCCGTTTGCGCGCCGGCAACCACCACATGACCGACGCCGGCATCGGCGAGCACCTCCTCCAAGGACGTGCCCTCGAAGGCGTCTCCATGCTTCTTGTGCACCAAGGCGTCTCCGGCTTCGATCGGAAGTTCCTCCACGAGTTGCCAGCCCGGGCTGCCGGACACGAGCTCGTGGTCCGAGGAATGCTGCACCCAGATCACCGGTGTGTCGGTCTTTCGCGCTCGTGAGACCAGTCGCACCATGTTGTCGACGACGCGAGTGCGATCGAGGGCGGCGGCCATGACGTCGTTCTGGACGTCGACGATCAGCAGCGCAGTTGCAGGGCGGTCGGGCAGGGTCGTCACGTCGTCTCCATCGAGTATCCGGTTCTGGTCAGCTATCCGACGTACGCGGCCAGGTGCTTCGCGGTCAAGGTGGATCCGTCCGCCACCAGATCTGCGGGGGTGCCCTCGAAGACCACGAGGCCGCCGTCGTGCCCGGCCCCGGGGCCGAGGTCGATGATCCAGTCGGCGTGGGCCATGACGGCCTGATGGTGCTCGATGACGATCACCGACTTACCCGAATCGACCAGGCGGTCGAGCAACCCGAGCAGTTTGTCCACATCGGCGAGGTGTAGCCCGGTGGTCGGCTCGTCGAGTACGTACACCCCACCCTTCTCGGCCATGTGTGTCGCGAGCTTGAGTCGTTGCCGTTCGCCGCCCGACAGAGTCGTCAGCGGCTGGCCAATCTTCAGGTAGCCGAGTCCGACGTCATTCAGCCGTTGCAGAATCTTTTGTGCTGCAAGCAGTTTCGCCGGTCCGTCGGAGAAGAAATCCTCGGCCTCGGCCACCGACATGGACAGGACCTCGTCGATGTTTCGGCCGCCGAAATGGTACTCGAGTACCGAAGCTTGAAACCGTTTGCCCTCGCACACCTCACACGTCGTAGCAACGCCGGCCATCATGGCGAGGTCGCTGTAGATGACTCCCGCCCCATTGCACGTCGGGCAGGCACCCTCCGAATTGGAGCTGAACAGAGCGGGTTTGACCGCATTCTCCTTCGCGAAGGCTTTGCGGATGGGTTCGAGCAGACCCGTGTAGGTCGCGGGGTTGCTTCGCCTCGATCCGCGGATGGCACCTTGATCGACCGAGACCACATCGTCGGTGCCCGAAAGCGACCCGTGAATCAGCGAGCTCTTACCGGAGCCCGCCACTCCGGTGACAACGACCAGCACGCCGAGTGGAACGTCGACGTCCACGTCTCGCAGATTGTGCGAATCCGCCCCTCGAATCTCGAGCACCTCGGAGAACTCGCGAACCGAATCCTTGAAACTCGCGCGGTCGTCGAAATGGCGGCCGGTGACCGTATCGCTCTGCCTCAGTTGGTCGACGGTGCCCTCGAAGCAGACGTGCCCACCCGCACTGCCGGCACCGGGCCCCAGGTCGACGACATGGTCGGCGATGGCGATCGTTTCCGGCTTGTGCTCCACGACGAGAACGGTGTTTCCCTTGTCCCGCAACTGCAGAAGAAGGTTGTTCATCCGTTCGATGTCGTGGGGGTGAAGACCCGTCGTCGGCTCGTCGAACACGTAGGTGACGTCGGTCAACGACGAGCCGAGATGTCGAATCATCTTCGTGCGCTGCGCTTCTCCGCCCGACAGTGTGCCCGACGGCCGATTCAGGCTCAGGTAGCCGAGGCCGATCTCCACGAACGAGTCCAGGGTCTCGCTCAGCGTCGTCAGCAGCGGTGCGACCGACGGTTCCTTCAGGCCTGCGACCCACGTGGCCAGATCGCTGATCTGCATCGAGCAGGCGTCGGCGATGTTGATGCCCTTGATCTTCGACGATCGTGCACCCTCGTTGAGCCGCGTTCCGTCGCATTCGGGACACGTGGTGAACGTGATCGCACGCTCCACGAACGCCCGGATATGCGGCTGCATCGCGTCGACGTCCTTAGAGAGGAACGACTTCTGGATCTGAGGGATCAGGCCCGAATAGGTCAGATTGATGCCCTCGACCTTGATCTTCGTGGGCTCTCGATACAGCAGATCGTCGAGCTCTTTCTTCGTGTATTTCGCGATGGGTTTGTCGGGGTCGAAGTAACCGCAGCCGCGAAAGATTCTGCCGTACCAGCCTTCCATGCTGTAGCCGGGAATCGTGATGGCGCTCTCGTTGAGGGACTTGCTCGCGTCGTACAGGGCATTCAAGTCGAAGTCGCTGATCGAGCCGCGTCCCTCGCAGCGCGGGCACATTCCACCGGTGACGGAGAAGGACTTCTTTTCGGTGGTCTGACGACCTCCCTTGTCCACCTTGTAAGCACCTGCACCGGAGACCGATGCCACGTTGAACGAAAAAGCCTGTGCAGAGCCGATATACGGCTTCCCCACTCTACTGAATAGAATGCGAAGCATGGCATAGGCGTCGGTGGCGGTTCCGACGGTGGAGTGGGGATTGGCACCCATTCGCTGTTGATCGACGATGATGGCCGTCGTGAGCCCGTCCATCACATCGACGTCGGGCCGCGCGAGAGTCGGCATGAAGCCCTGAACGAAGGCGCTGTAGATCTCGTTGATCATGCGCTGGGATTCGGCCGCGATGGTGCTGAAGACGAGGGAGCTCTTTCCGGACCCGGAGACACCGGTGAACACCGTGAGGCGTCGCTTGGGAAGTTCGACGCTGATGTCGGCGAGATTGTTCTGCCGCGCGCCCTGTACTCGAATCAGATCGTGACTGTCGGCGGCGTGCGCTGCCGATTTCTGCGTGACCTTGGTCGTCGCCATGCTCGCGGTGTCTCCTGATCGTCACGGCAACCGAAACCGAGAAGGTCGATTGCACCGAGGTATGTGTGCGATCACGGTAGTCGTATCGGAACGCGCATGCTTCTCGATTCCTGATCGATTCCTGTCACCGCCAACGCGTGGGTCAGACGCTGCAGATCTGCGGCGGACGATTCGAGCAACGGTCGCCGCACCGTGGCGTCGACCAGCACACCGATGGCGACCAAGGCCGCCTTGGCCATGATCGCTCCCTGGGTGGTGCGCATGACGGCCTCGACGAGAGGTAGCAGCGATCGCTGTACCGCGTTCGCGCGAGTCAGATCTCCGGCACGGACCGCGTCGAAGAGGTCGGCGTAGCGGTCGGCGACGACATTGCCGACCACACTCACCGAACCCGTTGCACCGCAGCACAGATAGGGCAGGGTCAATTCGTCGATACCGCAGTAATAGGCCAGGTCGGTTTCAGCCATGACGTTCATCGCCTCGTACAGGTCGCCTTTCGCGTCCTTGACCGCCGTGATCGAGGTATGCCGCGAGAGGTCGACCAGCGTCGACGCGTCGATCGGCACACCGGTCCGAGCCGGCACGTCGTACACCATGACCGGGAGCGCTCCGGCGTCGGCGATGGCAACGATGTGATCGGCGATGCCGGCCTGCGTGGGGCGCGAATAGTAGGGGGCGGTGACGAGCAACGCGTCGGCCCCTGCATCGGCGGCACGTCGCGCCGACTCGATCCCGGCGGAGGTGTCGTTGGTGCCGACACCCGCGATCACGCGCAGGGCGTGGCCCGAGAATTCGCGCGTCGCCGTGATCAGATCGGCCTGCTCACGCGGCGTGAGAGTCGGTGCCTCCCCGGTGGTGCCGGCGACAACGACGCCGTCGCAACCGGTCGCGAGCAAGTGGGCCAGCAAGGCGTCGGTTCCGGTGCGGCTCACCTGCCCATCGGCGTTCATCGGTGTGCACATGGCAACCAGGTTGGTGCCGAACGTCGACGTGGCCGAAGAAGTGGACATGTTCATCGTCCGAGTGTGAGCCCACATGATCGTCTCGGTCCAGCGATGTAATTTCGGCAGTATTGCGTACCGTTACTTCATGATCGATGTCAATGCACTCCACGCGCTGCGTGCAGTTGCCGCCCTGGGCACGCTGACGAAAGCGGCCGACGAGCTCGGCTACACCGCGTCGGCCGTCTCCCAGCAGATCAAACGGCTCGAACGCCAGGTCGGAACGCCGGTACTTGCGCAGGCGGGCAGAGGTGTTGTCCTCACGCCGGCCGGACGGGCAATGGTCGAATCTGCGGACGAGGTGTTCCACGCTCTCGAGCGGTGTCTGGAGTCGGCGAGATCGGCAGACGAGGGTGCCGCGCGCGGGGTGGTACGAGTGGTCGGATTCTCCACTGCGATCCGCGGTTTGCTCGCCCCTGCACTCGCGACCCTGAGCGCTCGCCATCCCGACCTCACCGTGCAGATCGGGGAGGAGGACCCGGATAGGCGCTGCACAGTGTGCATTCGGGGGCAGCCGACCTGGCGCTGGTGCACGACCCCGACGGAGTTCCCGCAGTGGCTCCCCGCTCGATCGTTCGGCGATCCATTCACACCGACCACGGCGATGTCGTCATGAATCGAACCCACCCCCTCGCCGCAGGGAAGTCGCCCCTGACACCGGCAGGCCTCGCGACGTACCCGTGGGTGACGAGCCCGGCGGGCACGTTGTGCCACCAGTGGTTTCGTCGACTGTTCGCGGACACGTCGAGCGAGATCGACGTTCGGCACCTCGTCGACGACTTCTCCACTCAGCTTTCCCTGGTGGAGGCAGACGATGTGCTGGCACTGATTCCCCGTCTCGCAAGACCGCCTCTCGGCCCGGCGCTCGTGGCGGTCCCGCTGGCGCGCGCCCCCAAGCGAGAAGTGCATGCCGCGTGGAGGCGCAGCGCCGATGCGAGTCCGGCGATCCACGCCGTGCTGGATCTACTCGATTCGCTCGCGCTGCGACGAGGTCAAGATGACGAGTAGACCTGTGGCTCGTGTCATCGCCACATACGTGTCGACAGCACCTGCGACGCCGGAGCCGAACAAATCCGGGTCGATCAGAACGACCAGATCGAATTCCAGACCTTTGGCGAGCTGCGGTGTCAGCGAGCTGATTCGATCGGACTGCGGAAAAGTAGGATCACCGATCACGCATGCGGTTCCGCCGGTCGTCGAACCGAGCCAATCGGCGAGAACCGTCGAAAGCGATGCGACGTCACCGTATTCGACCGGCACGCCGGTACTGCGTATCGACGTGGGAACGTTGGCGTCGGGCAGCGCCGCCCGGATCACCGGCTCGGCCACGTCCATAATTTCCTGCGGCGTCCGGTAATTCACGCCGAGAGCGGCGACGGTCACCTCGTCGATACCTACTCGTTCGAGCCGATCCGGCCACGTCTCGGTAAAGCCCCGACGAGACTGCGCTCGGTCTCCGACGATGGTGAAACTCCCAGCAGGGCATCGCCGAATCACCATCTGCCACTGCGCATCGGTCAACTCCTGAGCCTCGTCGATCACGATGTGCGCGAAGGGACCCGCCAGCGGATCCGTCGGATGGTCCTCGAAGCCGGACGAATCGACGAGTGCATCCCGAATTATCTCCTGACGGAATTGCGCGGCCATCATCTCGTCGTCGTCGACCGCCATCAACTCGTCGACGACACTGTCCATTCGCGAGCGTTCGATCGCAGCAGCCAGTGATCGGTGTCGTTGTCGTAGAGCATGTTTCGGATCGCCGAGTCGCGCCCGTGCCGCGTCGAGCAGCGGTAGGTCGGCCACAGTCCAGCGTGTCGCATCAGCGCGTCGAAGTGCTCGAATGTCGTCCGCGTCGAGCCAGGGTGCGCATGTGCGCAGGTATGCCGGAACGGTCCACAAGTCCGCGACGAGGTCTGCGGCATCGACGATCGTCCACGAGCGTTCCAGGACGTCACGCAGATCCTCGTTCAACTGCAGCGACTGCCGAAATTCTTCGCGGGATCCCTGTGCGGCACAGCGATCGGTCACGATGGTCGTCAGTAGGTCCCAGATCAGCTCGTGAGCCTCGTTGTGCGGCGTACCGGGATCTGGCGCACCGAATGCCTCCACCCAGTCGTTCGGCGTCAATACAAATGTTCCCCAGTCTGTTTCGACTGTGACGTCGTGGGTCGGTGGTTGTTCGTAGAAGGCAACAGCCGCCTCGATGACGGCGTCGACGTCGAGGTCTTCCTTGAGCCGCGCCGCAACAGGATCGGTGTCGTCGAGCGCATGTGTTCCCTCTGCGACGAGGTCGCGCAGGGTGCATGTTTGTACTCCCTCCTCGCCGAGACTGGGGAGTACGCCCGAGACGTACGCGAGGTAGGGCTGATGCGGACCGATGAACAGTACTCCGCCGCGGTTGTGTCCTATCCGTGAGTCTGCGTACAGCAGGTACGCGGTGCGGTGAAGGGCAACAACAGTTTTCCCAGTTCCCGGTCCGCCGTCGACCACCAGTGCCCCGTGCGCATCGGCTCGAATGATCGCATCTTGATCCGCCTGGATCGTGCCCACTACGTCACGCATCCGAGGTGAGCGCTCGGCACCCAGACTGGCGATGAACGCGGACTGATCGTCCAGCGCGGCGTTGTCGTCCAGAGACGTGGGATCGAACACTTCGTCCCAGTAGTCGGTGATGCTGCCGTTCGTCCACCGATAGCGGCGACGGCTCTTCAGCCGCATCGGGTTGGCATGGGTTGCACCGAAGAACGGCTCGGCAGCGGGGGAGCGCCAGTCGACGAGCAGTTGCTCGCCCGCATCGCCGAGCAAGCCGGTACGCCCCACGTACACCGGTTGGTCCGAGTCGATGGGGACGAACCTCCCCAGACACAGATCGGCACCGTAACGACGCAGTTGGCGCAGTCGCCCGTTCAATCGGTGAATCTCGAAATCACGTTCCATCACCTCCTGCCCCATCCGCCCGGATGACTTCTGGATGGCGTTCAATCGAGCGATCGTGTCGGAACGTGACCTCTCGATGCTGGCGGTGATTGCCGAAAAGTGCTGTCGGTCATGACCGATGAGCGTGGGTTGGCGCTTCGGTGCGAGCCTGTCGGGGAGGTCGAAGACATGAGGCGGCACTGATTTCACGGGACTCCGATCCGATGGTGCGGGTGTGCAGCGAGCCATTCTGAACCCTCGACGGGGTCTTGCCGCAAGACCCCGGGTGAGCTATACATTGAAAGTGGAAAGAGGGCGGATCTTCTTCTCCGCATCACGCCGCAGACGCCCGTTGCGTGTTCTGCGTGGATTACTTCCCTTGATCGGCACGGGCGTATTGGCCGGCGGAGCCGTTCAGCTCGGTTTTGTGACCGGCGTACGGGTCGACGGTCACGGCGGTGAGGTCGGCGCTGCTGTCGCTCTGATCGGCCTGACATGTTGCGTAGCGCTTCTCGCGTGGGGTTGGACCGGATTTTGTGCGTCCCCGAAGGCGCTCGCGGCGGCCATCTCGACCGGGGTCCTGGCGTTCCTCACCACGGCGCTGACCATTTCCTTCGTGGCAACGCCTTACGACGCGATCGTGTGCGGACACTCATCGGACTTCTGCGGACTGGGAGTGCTTCAGGTGGTTCCGACTGTCGGGGCGGTAGCGCCATGGACCGTCGCCGGAATTCCCGGTCTACTTCTCGTACTCAAGGATCGGCGTGCACGACGCGTAACAAACGATCAGACGGTCAGCCCACCACCGCGGTGGAGTCGGTAGTCGTTCACTGAGAAGACAGCAGCAGATCGGTGATTGCTGCGGCGCTCATCGGACGTCCGAGCAGGAATCCCTGAGCTACGTCGCATCCTGTTGCGGCGAGTGCTTCGAGTTGTTCTTCGGTTTCGACGCCTTCGCCGACGACTGTGACGTCGAACGCGCGGGCGAGTGCAACGATCGCCGAGTTTATTGCCCTGGCGCGGACGGCGGGCAACCGGGCCACGTATGACTTGTCGATCTTGAAGCTCTCGAACATCGGGTACCGGTCCAGATACGACATGGAACTGTGCCCTTTGCCCATATCGTCGAGGAGCAAGGACACGCCCATTGCGTGCAGCGCCGCAACGGTATTCGCCACTCGTTCGGTGTCTGCGACCCACACTGTTTCGGTCACTTCCAGACCCAATGCGTTCGGTGGTAGGCCGGTGTCAGCCAGGACAGTGGCGACCTGCGCCGGAAACTCGTGGTCTCGCAGTCGGAGCGCACTGACATTGACGCGCACCACGACGTCGGAGAATGCGCGCCACCGCACTGCGTCGCTGCGCGCGACGCGGAGTGCCCATGCGCCCAATGGTGTTGCGAGACCTGTTCTTTCGGCGACTGCGACGAATTCGGTCGGCTCGACAGGCCCTAGATCATGATGATTCCAGCGGGCGAGCGCCTCGACTACAACGACCTCACGCGTCGAGATGTCCACCAGAGGTTGGTATACCATGGTGAGTTCGTTCGAGCTCAATGCCGCGCGCAGGTCGACCGACAGCGATCTGATCCGGTCGGCGTCGTACAGGTCTCCCGGGTCGAAAACTGCATGGCCACCGGTTCCGCTGTCCTTGGCGCGGTACATTGCCAGATCTGCCCGGTGAATCAGCTCATGCCTTGTCGAATTCGAGTCGGAGACAGCGACACCGATGCTGGCACTGAGGGGGATGGGGACGTCCTCGCAGCGAATGGTTTCGCGATGGTGCGGGCGATGTGTCGCGCGATCTCCTCCGCTCGTTCCACAGTGCGCACCCCTTCGCAGATGATCAGGAATTCGTCCCCGCCGAGACGAGCAATGGTGTCGGTCGCGCTCGTTGCGGACACCAGTCGCTCCACGAATTTCACCAGCGCCCTGTCTCCGGCGTCGTGGCCCAGGCTGTCGTTGATGATTTTGAAGTCGTCGATATCCAGCAGAAGGAGGGCCAAAGTATCGGACTGAAAGCGTGCCCGAGCCAGAGCGGTGTCGAGGACGTCGTAGGCGAAAGTGCGATTGGGCAACCCGGTGAGTGCGTCGTGGGTGCTGCGCCGTCGGAGTTGGCTTTCCAGTTCCATTCGTCGAAGTGCCGCGGAGACGATACCCGCGACGGAGCTGAGGAACGAGACTTCCTGTTCGCGATACAACCGTGCTTCCACACTGTGGATCGAGAGGACTCCCCAGGCGTCTCCAACCGCAGTCATGATCGGTACTGCCACACCGCTGCGCAGTCCGAGCTCCGCCATCGTGTCTGTACGAAACCGGCTTTCGTCGCCGCGGTTGCTGCAAATCACTGGCTGTTCGTGAGCGAGTGCGTACCCGGTCATGGAGCCGTCGCCGGAAGGAACGTCCCGACGAATACCGAGCGAACCGCTCGCGGCATCCATGGTCAAGTAAGGATCGGTGGAATTCTCGAGGTGCGCGATGGCGGAGTTTCCCACACCCATCAACGTGGCGGCAGTGTCGGTGGCTGCAGTCAACAGCTCCGACAGCTCGGCGACGACTGCGAACCGACTGAGGTCGGCCAGGGCTTTTTGCTCCTGTGCGTGTCGGCTGGCGGTTACGGCATCGGCCGCCATCCGGGCACTACGTTGTTCGACGGTGTGCCGATGCCGGATGATCGAGGCGACGACGTCAGGTCGGCCGTCCGGGGTGTGAACGACGTATGCCGAGACCACGACCGGAATACCTGCACCGGTCCCGTGATGGCGTAGTTCGCAGTAGCCGTCCCACCTCCCGTCGGAACGCAGCGCCGTACCGATCTCCTCGGCGCGCTCACGGCCGTCCGCAGTGAGGAAATCCAAAGCTGGCAGTGTCGATGCCTCGGCCCAGTCGGACACGCCGATGAGTTCCAAGCCTGCTGGGTTGATGTGGAGAACTGTGCCCGTCAGGTCGGCGAGTGCGACGAAGTCCGGCGATCGCTCCAGAAATTGCCGAAGCGACATCACATCGTCGGCAGCATCGAACATCGGCCCTCCGATCTGCGTCGCTCGGTGTTCGAGCGGCTCGGGCCAATGTTATTCGGCCACCGAGTTCGATGGGTTCGAACACGAGCGGGCAGTAACCCAATTGTCAGAAGCACGCCGCCTTCGGACAGTCGACAACGGTTGCGGTCAGAGACTTCTCCGCCACGGAGAACGCGAGCTTCGATGGGGCCGAAAAACAACTGGGCCAGCAATACATTTTCCGACTCGGACCCTCCCCGAGAATCACGTGCAGGCGACTCGGATGTCTTCACCAATTGTCTCGGCAATTTTGCAGAAATTCGGAACGTAGAGAATGCCCGATGACCCGTCCGCGCACAGCGCCGAAAAGATCGATTTCATTGCTAGCCTCGCCTTCATGGTCATCGACGAGTGGCTGCTCGATTCCGATCCAGCGATTCGATGGCAGGTCCTGCGCGATCTGCACGACGCGCCGCCTGCTGATGTGGCGAGTGAGCGCAACCGAATTGTGTACGAAGGCTGGGGCGCTCGTTTGCTTGCTGCACGCGACCCGAACGGCCTGTGGGCCGGAGGTGCTTGCTTCCCATCGGGTTTCGACGGCGATTTCTCAGGAGGGCAGCCGTGGACTTCGACGCTTCATTCGTTGACGTTGCTGCGCGAGATGGGTGTCGACCCGTACGCCGGTGAAGTACGGACCGCCATCGAGGCGGTGCGCCGGAATTGCCGGTGGGAACACGCAGGCCAACGGTTCTTCGACGGTGAAGTCGAGCCCTGCATCAACGGGAGGACCGTCGCCGTGGGTGCATATTTCGGAGTCGACGTCGACGCGATCGTCACCGGACTGGTGAAAGATCAGCTCGCCGACGGCGGCTGGAACTGCGAGGCGGAGTACGGATCGACTCGCGGGTCTTTTCACTCGACGATCTGTGTGCTCGAAGGGTTGCTCGAGCACGAACGAGCCACGGGCGGCACTCCCGCGTCGATTGCCGCACGCCACCGAGGCGAGGAGTACCTTCTGGAACGCCGGCTGGCCAGGAGGGTGAGCACGGGGGAGCTCGTCGAACCGAACTGGTTGCTTTTCTCCTTTCCGACCTGGTGGCATCATGACCTGCTTCGTGGAGTCGACTACTTCCGAACCGCTGGATCTTTCGTCGACCCGAGGTTGACGGAGGCAATCGAACACATCCGGTCGAGACAGTGCGACGACGGCACTTGGCTGCTGGACAGAACTCACGCCGGTGCGGTCCACTTTCCGATGGAGAATGGCGATGGGCGTCCGAGCAGGTGGAATACCCTGCGCGCCCTGCGAATCATGAGATGGTCCGGAGTGGAGACATCGTGACAATCCGCGCGTGAGCCGGCGACCGAGTGAGCAGCGAAAACCTCTGTGCGGACATCGGTTTGGTGAACCGATGCCGAATTCGCCGAGCCTCAGGAATTCTCGAGCCAGAGGGTTCCCGGATCGGACCTGACTGGTTAATAGAGCGGTGTCGGGGATCGACCACAACCAGGTGGATCGAGCGGGTTCCGCAGGCGAACCGGCTTCGGTGTTATTGATCGCTGATCCCGGCAAACCCACTGCGCTCGCACACCGGGTGGCTGCGCACCTACCGCAACACTTTTGAAGCAGAGACCACCGCGAGCGCAGATGGACGTCGCGAGTACGCAGTAAGCCGTACCTCTCTGGAGAGCAAGCGGACTTGGCGGACGTTATCGACGCTGTCGATCCGTCTTTGGAAGACGCAGAAATCGTCGTGTACCTCACCGATCTGCCACGGCGAGAAGACACCATGCCGGTGGTGGCCGACGTCAGCGCCGAACGATTATTCGCACTCATCTCCGTTGCAGCGGTGGGTGGTGTGCGTATCGAGGACCGCGTCCGCACGGTGACCGAACTGGCAATCGCCTGTGCCGTGGGTGAACCGGAACTAGCCCCACCCGGCGCACAATCGCGGTTTCCCAGCGAGAACATCGAGGGCGGAACACGCTTCTTCGCACCGTCGGGACTTCGACGGTTGCGGCTGTTGTCGGGGATGGTGCGGGCGAACCGGCCGTGGCGGCTCGTGACAGGGCTGTCGAAAGTGCTGGTCGGAGGGTTTGCCACCGGAGCGTTCGCGCTGGCTACCAGCACGATTTGGTTGTTCGCCGACACAATGGGCCCATGGCGAATGTGCGCGGCGACGATTCTCTCCATTGCGGCGATGGTTCTGTGGCTGATTCTCGATCACGAATTGTGGGAGCGGCCGAAATCAGCCGAAGAGCGAGACAGATCTGTGCTGTACAACGCAGCGACAGCCGTGACGTTGGTGATCGGCGTTGTCGTCCTCCACATAGCCCTGTTCTGCATGCTGCTGGGGACCGCGTGTCTCACACTTCCTCCGGGACTGCTGTCCAGCACCCTCGGACACGCGGTCGGCTTTTCCGATTACCTCAGTCTCGCTTGGCTACTCGCGTCCATTGCGACCATCGGTGGGGCGCTCGGTTCGGGCCTCGAAGACGATCGCGTAGTCACCGAAGCCGCATACGGTGTGCGGCAGAGGCAACGGATCGAAGAGACGCAGGCACGCTCGAACGACCCGGAATGACACTGCGACCGATAGAACCGTGGCCCTCTTCGGCGGCGGCACGGATTTCGTCGGCCGACCATCGAGGACTGCCCGGGTTCGCAACGCGCACAGTCTTTTCGATACCGGGTGAAAGCATCAATGGCACCCAAGATGGTTCGGGTGGTGCGCGTCGGGTTGCTCCATGGGATGAAGCGGTCACGGTTGTTCCGGTACCGATGGTCCGTAGTTTCGGTCTACCCTGTGGTCGGGCCGTGACTGGCGCTGTGGATGGATCACCATCGGGAAGCGGCCTCGTCTGTTGACGTCTGCCGCGCGCCTGGGCTCCCACCGAGCCGAGGAGAACCATGAGCCACACCCCACCGCGTGATACCGCCGATTCTGATGCACGTAAGACGGGTGGACTGGCGCCACCGATCACGGCAGGCGTGGTCTCGGCCTTGGTCGGGTTCACCAGTTCGTTCGTGATAGTCCTGAGCGGCCTGACAGCGGTAGGAGCGAACCACGAGCAGGCCGCCAGCGGCCTGCTCGCTGTCAGCGTCGTCATGGGTCTGGCCTGCATCGTCCTTTCCTGGCAGACTCGGCTGCCGATCACCGCCGCCTGGTCCACCCCCGGCGCGGCCCTGCTCGCGACCACCGGCACCGTCGATGGCGGTTGGCCCGCCGCGGTGGGGGCGTTCCTTGTCACGGGGGTGCTGATCGTCCTCACCGGTTTGGTACCCCAGCTCGCGGCGCTGGTCACCCGCATCCCCACCTCGCTTGCCCAAGCAATGCTCGCCGGGGTCCTCCTGCAGCTCTGTCTCGGCCCGGTCACCGGGTTGGCTGTGAACCCGATCGCTGTCGCCCCGGTTGTCCTGACTTGGCTTGTTGCACTTCGGTTCTCGCCCCGTTGGGCCGCGCCCCTCGCCTTGCTTGCCGCCGCAGTCGTCATCGGGATCACGGTGGCGGCCGGCGAAACCACGGTGGGCCCGGCGGACCTCGTACCTCGGGTCCATTTGACTTCGCCGACGTTCACTGTCGCGGGTGTCGTCGGGATCGCACTTCCGCTGTACCTCGTGACCATGGCTTCACAGAACGTCCCGGGTGTAGCGGTCATGGCCGGTCTCGGCTACCAGGTTCCGTGGCGGCGATCGATGCTCGTGACCGGCGCAGGCACCCTGCTCGGCGCGACCGCCGGCGGGCATGCGATCAACCTGGCTGCAATCAGCGCCGCCCTGGCTGCCGGGCCGGACGCGGGTGTGGACCGCACTCGCCGATGGATTGCAAGTCTGACTGCGGGAATCGTCCTGATGTTGCTCGGCGTGGCGTCGGCGTCGTTCGGCACACTCGTTGCACTTGCCCCCGTCGGTGTCATTGCCGCGGTCGCCGGACTAGCCCTACTCGGGACACTCGCCGCGTCGTTGACCGCCGCGTTCGCTGATCCGGTAGAGCGAATCCCCGTCGTCATCACTTTTGTGACCGCCGCGTCCGGCACAGTCATCGTCGGTGTCAGCGCTGCCTTCTGGGCGCTCCTGGCCGGGCTGGCTGCACGCTTGCTGCTGGGCAAGCCACGGTCCGCCGCTTGACGTCCTCGGTAACAGCGTGAGTCGACGGGGAGCCGGGGCGAGTGCCGGGCACAGATACCGGTGTGCCGATTCGGTATTGACCTTCCCCCTAGGGGAGGCATCACCGTGGTGTCATGATCACAGAATGGGATGGACTCCCGGACAACGTGAAGAAGTTCATGACCGCACTCGATGTCCGACAGGGCGCTCGCGCGATCACCGTGTTCACCGCAGATGCCGTCGTGACCGACGAGGGCCACGACCACTCGGGCCGAGACGAGATCGAGGCCTGGCTGACCGCCTCGGTCAATGAGAGTGAGTACACCTACACATCGGAGTTCACGGGAGCGACCGCGACCGGCACGACCGTCGACGTCACGCAGCACCTGGAAGGCAATTTTCCCGGGGGAGTCGCCGACCTGCACTACCGTTTCACTCTGGACGGCGCGCTGATCAACCGGTTGGTGATCGAGCCATGAGCAAGCGATGGTTCATCACCGGTGGCACCCCAGGCGGCTTCGGCATGGCGTACGCCGAGGTGGCGCTGGAGGCGGGGGAGCGCGTGGTACTCACGGCGCGGCGTCCAGGGGAACTGGCGTCGTGGGCCGATCAGTACGGTGACCGCGTTCTCGTCGTGCCTGTGGATGTCACGGACGCGGCACAGGTACTGCAGGCGGTACGAACGGCCGAAGAGCATTTCGGCGGTATCGACGTGCTGGTCAACAACGCCGGTCGCGGCTGGTACGGATCGATCGAGGGAATGGACGAAGCCTCGATCCGGGCAATGTTCGAGCTGAATTTCTTTGCAGTACTGTCCGTTACGCGAGCCGTGCTACCAGGAATGCGCACCCGCAGAAGTGGGTGGATCGTCAACGTATCCTCAGTGGCCGGACTTCTGGCGGCGGTCGGATTCGGCTACTACAGCGCTACGAAATACGCGATCGAAGCCGTCACAGACGCTCTGCGCCAGGAGGTTGCCGAGCACGGCATCTCCGTGTTGGCGGTCGAACCAGGGGCTTTCCGCACCAACGCCTACGCTGGATTCGCCGACGAGCCTGTCGCGGAAGCGATTCCGGATTACCACGACATGCTGGAACAGGTTCGTGCCGATTTCGTCGACATGAACGGGGTGCAGCCGGGCGATCCGTATCGTGGTGCCCGTGCGGTGATCCAAGCGATGGCTCAGGACCCGCCGCCACGCCGACTGATCCTCGGCAACAGCGGGTACGACGCCGTGATCGGTGCGCTGGAACAAAACTTGGGCGACATCCGGTCGAACGAAAGGCTGTCTCGGAGCGCGGATTTTCCGGAGTAACCGAGTTGGTGGAGCTCGCTGATTCTGCCGCGGCTGCACGAGGGGACCGGTGAGATCCAGCGGTTGATCGTCGGAGGCGGACTGATGAGAGCCGAACAGAAGCGCAATTCGTGAAACATGCCAGGCGTAGGCTCCTGGCATGTCGTTCAGAATCCTTCGCTCCGACCACGTCGGCTTCGCCGTCGGTTCCCTCGATGACGCCCTTCGGTTCTGGATCGATGGTCTCGGCGCGGTCCTCGAACGTACCGGTGAGATGGGTGGAGAGTTTCTGGGAGAGGTCACCGGAGCGCACGGGGCTACAGTCCGGATGGCGGTGGTATCCGTTGCGGGTCAGACGATCGAACTGCTGGAATATCGCAACGTCCAGGGAGAGCAGGGATCCTCTCGACCACACGATCCTGGTTTCGCGCATCTTGCCTTCGAGGTCGACAACATCGACGCGGTCCTGACGCGAATCGCGAACTTCGGGTGGACGGCGCAGGGAACTCCTCAACCTATTGCCGGCGGGGCAAAGGTGGGCACCCGCGTGATGTACGCGGTGGGTCCACACGGAGAGACGATCGAATTCATGGAGCCGCCGCAGTGACAACCGATTACCCAGGTCGATCGAACGTTCAGGACAGTACCTGACATAATGTTGATTATCGGCAAACTGTCGACCTGCAGTTCGCTGGGATCAACTCGTAGTTCGCTGCATTCCAACAACTTTCCTCGACGCAGTCGATTCGGCTGAAGCTCTTCGTTGTCCGAAGTCTGCGTCGACGCGACGCGTCCCGGTGGTATCGAAATGCCTGCGGGGAAATGTGGCGGGTTTTCCGGTCAACAGCTGTCGCAGCCGGCCCGCTGACTGCCCGCTGTCATGGGATCGGCGCACTGCGGACCGGACGGCACCCTCTCCCTCTCTGCTCCTTCCTCCCCGTTGTTTCGTCACTGTGACGAAACAACGGGGAGGAAGGCAGTCTGGATATCCACTGCCGCGTCGGTCGAATGTGCTGGCTACAGCATACGAACTCTGGTTAGAGTTCGTTCGATGGACGCCTTTCTCGAGACATCCCGTCGCCGGAACTTCCACCGCCGAGTTGCTGCAGCCGTACTGATGGCCCTCATTGCATCGTTCGGCCTCGTTGGCTGCTCCGACGATCCGTCCGGCGGAGACGCCGGCTTCGAGGGTTTGACCTCGGGTCAGCGTGTCTACGACCGAACGGGTTTTTCCCTGAATCCGGCGCAGACCGCGGACATCCAACGTCAGTTGGAGAACTTGAAGTCCGACACCGGTGCGGACGTGATCGCGTACGTGCGTGAGCTCGACGCGGACCCCGACGACACGTTGGATCAAGTAGAAGACCTGCAGCAGAGATGGGTGTCCCTGACGGGCGTCGACCAGGACACTGCAGGCGCAATACTGATCAACCGGGAGCCTGGAAAGATCGACGAGGCTCGCGCGGGCATCTTCGTCGGCTCCACGTACGACGACGGTAACGTTCCGCGGGACGAACAAGAGGCCATCATCGAGGACACACTGATTCCGCCGCTGCGAGATGGAGATGTCGCAGGAAGCCTGACCGCGGGCATAGATCGCCTGGCGTCCGACATTCGCACCGGTCCGCCGGTGACTGCCTTGGACAGATTCGCCGACGGTCCGGGCTCGACCTGGCTGCCGTGGGCCGGTTCGGTGATCGCGCTTCTCGGGCTGCTTCTGGTGGGAACGGTGTTTCGGGCCCGAGCGAAACCGACTGTCTCCCAACAATATCCGACGACCGTTCGACCGGACCAGGCCACCGATGCAGCGTACGCGACCGCCCTGGTGCACCGCAGCGCGCAGCCCAGCGGCGTACCGGGGACCGTACTGGCGCTTGCCACCGCCGATGCGCTCACCTTCGAGCAGGACAAGAAACCGGGAAAGGTCGACAAAGGGACAGTCAAGATCAGGCTTGTCGACCGAACCCGTGCCCGCGGCGAGGTTCAACAGGCGGTCTGGTCGATGCTCGCCGAACGAGCCGAGGACGATGTCGTACCCGGCGACGAGTTGAAGAAGATCGCTCGAGGCCCCGGTGCAACCAAAGAACTCGTGGAGAAAACACTGCGGGACAGCGGATTCGTCGCCGACGGCTCAGGTCGACGCCGGACAGCGTTGGCCGGTCTGGGCGTACTCGGCGGCGCTCTCGCGATCGGAGGAATTGCCGTGGCGACGTCGGGTGCACCGACGATGTGGCTCGCGGTGGTGTTGTCGGGCCTTCTCTTCGTTGCAGGACTGTGGACGGCGATCGCCTACTCACGCTTCTCGGTCGCGGGCCTGGACGCCTCTCGCCCCTGGGAGGCGTACCGCGACGGACTGAAGCAGGCCGCCAAGGACAACGACGAGTCGGTCGATCTGAACGTAGCCCTGCCGGACATCGTTGCGTTCGGTTTGGCCCCGTTCTTTCGGAAACGACTCGAGGCCGCAACCGACCCCGGGAGTGACACGCCGCTACGAGCCTTCACATCACCCGCGGATGCCGACTATGCGGCGGGTGTCCCGGTGGTCCTCCCCTGGTCTGCGTTCTCCGGTGTGTTCGTCTCCAGCAGTAGCGGATCCGTTGCGTCCGGTGGAGGTGCAGGTGGAGGAGGCGGAGCGGCAGGCAGTACCTGACGACTCCCCCATACGTTTCCGGCGACCGCCTCCATCACTCGCACCGCCGGCCTATCCGGTGTTGTCCGGTGTACGCGGCTCGTCGGGCTCGGAGTCGGTGCGATCGTCGATGTATTCCGGGGTCGAATGCCCCACTTGGTCGGCCAGTTCCAATCCCGCGCCGGCGTAGACGTTGAAGGCGATATCGACGCCCTGGTCTTTTGCCCACTGCACCTCGTCGTCGTACCGTGCGACCGCCGCCACTGTTCCGCCGAAGCCGGACTCTCGCAGACACGCCAGTGCAGTGACGTTCGCACCGTGCCGCGGCATGGCGAGCACCGCGATCCGGACGGAATCCGATCTGCGTAGTCGGTGCCAGAAGTCGAGGTCGGTGGCATCGCCCTCGATGACACGCAGTCCCTGCTCGGCCAGTCGACGGATGCGCGGGCCGTCGTAGTCGACTCCGACGACGTGCAATCGGTAGTGCTCGTTCAGTCGCTGGTAGGCCGCGAACCCCACACGCCCCATGCCGATGACGACGACTTCGGCGTCGCCGGCATCACCGGGCCGTTCCTCGGGGTGGAGGCTCTGCTCGTCCTGGACGGGCAGCCGGCTCGCCATCTTCTCGACCATCAGGTGGCCGCGGCCATTGACCAGCGCGGACACGACGAAACTCAGAGCCACCGCGATCGACATCTCGACCAGCCACGTGGGTTCCAGCAGCCCGGTCGTCACTCCGACGGAGACGACGATCAGACCGAACTCCGAGTAGTTCATCAGACTCAGTCCTGCGAGCAGGGCCGTTCGATACCGAAGTTTCATCGCGGCGAACAGCGCTACGTAGAGCACGGATTTGAGCGGCAGAACGAGCATCATCAGCAGAGCGACAACGAGACTGGGCACATCGGGTAATCCGGACAGACCTATCGAGACGAAGAAGCCCACCAACAGAAGTTCCTTGAGGTGGAACAGAGACCGTGCCAGTTCCGACGACGCGGAATGCGAAGCCAACAGGACACCGATGATCAAGGCACCGAGGTCACCTTTGAGGCCCAGCGTCGAGAACAGTGCGTACCCCGGAACCAGCGCCATCACGATGCCGAACAACGACTGCATCTCGCCGTGCCCCAGCCCGCTCCAGATTCTCCGAAGAATTCGCGTGAGCGGCCACAGCAGGACGAGGGTGAAGGCCCATGGGCTGGGCAGAGTGCCGCTCGTGACCGTCAGGAAGACGACGGCAACGATGTCCTGCATGACGAGGACGCCGATGGCGACCCGGCCGTAGAGCGCATGCGACTCCCCCCGCTCCTCGAGTACCTTGACGACGAACACGGTGCTGGAGAACGACATGGCGAAGGCCAGGAGTGCGATGGTCGTCAGGCTTTGCCCGGACAGCATGGCGAGGCCGGCCACGGCGGCCAACCACAACACCGTGGTTCCGAGCGCGACACTGATCGCAAGATGGACCGACGTGGTGAGCCAGACCTCGCGGCGCAACAGAATGCGGAGGTCGAGCTTGAGGCCGATGGCGAACAACAGCAGCGTGACCCCCAAGTCGGCGAGCAGGTCCAGCTGCGGCACCTCACCGACATCGAGAGCGTTGATGACGAACCCAGCCGCCAGAAAGCCGACCAACGGAGGAAGTCGCACCGCCATCGCGAGTCCGCCGAGCCCGAATGCGATGACGAGATAAATCGCGGCAACAGTCATGCTCGGTCTCCTCGGTCACGGATCGATCGGTCCGCTGCCGCGTCGACGACGTCTTTGCACCCAGCCGGAACGAGCAAAGTAACCCGCGGAGTAGGAAATTGCAGGACAGATGGAATCCAGGGACGACAACGGCGACCGACGACGTCGAAGCGTCGTCGGTCGCCGCAGACCTCACACGGTCTCGATGCCCACGTCGGAGCGGGTCAGAGCTCGAACTCGGCCGGGTCGATTCCCACTGCGAAGCATGCGTTGCGAACGGCGGCCTTTTCGTGGTCGTCGAAATGCCCGTCGGCACCGCCGATGATGATGCCGATCTGGATCACGGCACGGGCCTGGTCCGGCTTGGACTTCAACTTGCCGATCGTCGCGGTGGCCTCGACCTTTCCGAAGTCGAAGTCACCCTGCAGCTTGTCGCAGTACCAGTCGAACTTCTGGCGGAGCTCATCGGACTCGAAGACGCGGAGGGCTTCGTTTCCGGCGATCAGCGCTGCCGTCTTCTGCCGCTCGGCCGGATCGATCGTGCCGTCCGCGGCGGCGATGAGAGCGCACATCGCCATGCTGCCGTTGGCGAACTCCTTGTTCTTGAACTGGCTGGTCTTGGTTTGCAGCTGCCCGTTCAATTCCTGTGCTTTGGACTTGAGTTGATCCCAGAACGCCATGGAGCTCCTCTGTGTGTCTTTGCGTCCGCGCAAGACGCGCGTGCGTCGCCCATTGTCCACGGAGTCGGTGAACAACGACGGGAGCGATGTCGTCGACCGTCGCGCCGCACGAAGGACGACCAGCGAGGAGCCCCGGAAATACTCAGCGCAGCCGCTCGGCATCGTGTGCTTTCGCCACGAGCTCGATGCACAGGCGCTGCAGTTCGTCGGCGGCGGCACCTTCTGCCACTGCGGTGCTGACGTCCTCGGCCGCGCAGCGCAGTTCGAATGCGCGATCCGCAACGGCCGATGCTTCTTCGGCGGTCAGCACGACGGCGTCGACGGGAATGGACGTCCCCTTGACCGCACTGCGCTGCTCGTACGCGCGTTGTCTGCACGATTGTCGGCAGTACCGTCGTTTGCGGCCGGTGCCGACATCGTCGATGGGACGTCCGCACCACTCGCACGTCTGGTTGCGACGGGTTTTCACGGACATGGTCGCTCAGCCTACTTTGCCGGCGAGGTAAGATGCCTTGATCTGCGCGGGCGAGCCGGGAACGAACGGACGCTCGACGACGTTGTAGATCAGTGGGTGGACGACGAAGCTCGGCCGCGCCGAAACCGGCCGGTGGAATCGGCGCACATACCTACTATCGATGGAGAGGACTTCACTATGGCAGATCGTGTACTTCGAGGTAGTCGACTGGGAGCCGTCAGCTACGAGACCGATCGTGATCACGATTTGGCACCCCGCCGCGTGGCTCGCTATCGCTGCGACAACGGTGAGGAATTCGACGTCCCGTTCGCCGACGACGCCGAGATTCCCGGTACGTGGGCGTGCCGTAACGGACTCGAGGGTTCTCTGATCGAGGGCACCGCGCCCGAGGCGAAGAAGGTCAAGCCTCCCCGTACCCACTGGGACATGCTCCTCGAGCGCCGTTCGGTGGATGAACTGGAAGAGTTGCTGAAGGAGCGCCTCGATCTGCTGAAGGTCAAGCGACGCGGAGCCTGATCCCCTGAGCGATGCACCGCCCGATTGGAAACAATCCGGCGGTGCATTTTTTCGATGGGTTGGAAACTCGGAGATTTTTTTCGGGTGACTTGTGTGATTATTGTCGTTCAGCGTCCGTTTTTTTCGAGTTTGAGTGGCGCGAAAACGGCTCGGGATGACACCATTGAACATCGCATGTAGTCGGTTACCGAGTTTGTGATGATCGCGGTAACAAATGTCGGCTGCGACCGATAATCATCAGCACCGTAGTCGTCGAAAACAGGGGGCATCAACTCGTGAGCCAGGGTTCCGATCAGTGTCTGCACGACGATCCGCGGACGGCGGCGTCCGACTCGGAATCGGACGGACGCGTTGCGGTCGGCGAACAGAAGTTGGCGGAACTGCGCCGCGAATTGGACGGTATCGACGAGGTCTTGCGCGCAGCCGTACGCGACCGAATCGATGTGTGTGTACGGGTGGCCCACGTCAAACGCGAATTCGGTATTCCCATGATGCAGCCGGGCCGGGTGGGCGTGGTGACCGAACGGGCTCGTGAGTTCGCGTCCGCGAACGGATTGTCGCCCGACTTTCTCGAAGAGTTGTACAAGTCGATGATTGCCGAGGCGTGTCGCGTCGAGGATCTCATCATCGATTCTCCGGGGCCAGAATCTGGCTTCGAGGGCGAACGATAGAGGTACGTCGATGACGATCAGAACCCTCCTTGTGGACAATTACGACTCGTTCACCTACAACCTGTACAGCCTCCTCGCCGAGGTCAACGGCCGACCACCGACCGTGGTCAAGAACGACGTCGCGTGGTCTTCCCTCGACTTCGCCGCGTTCGACAACGTCGTGATCTCGCCCGGTCCCGGCCGCCCGGACGTCGAGCAGGACTTCGGTATCAGTGGTCGAGTGATAAGCGAATCCGGTCTCCCGATTCTGGGTGTCTGCCTCGGCCATCAGGGGATGTGCCACCTCTTCGGGGGCGAGGTCGATCTGGCCCCCGCACCGATGCACGGCCGCATCACCGACATCACGCACACCGGGGTGGATCTGTTCGAGGGGATTCCCTCGCCGTATTCCGTGGTGCGCTACCACTCTCTGGTCGTCACCCGGACTCCCGCCGACTTCGAGGAAGTCGCCTGGACCCCGGACGGTCTGGTGATGGCGGTTCGTCATCACAGCAAGCCGTTGTGGGGAGTGCAGTTCCACCCCGAGTCGATCAGCACCGAATACGGGCGTGAGCTGCTGGCGAATTTCCGCGATCTGACGCTAGCGCGGTCGAGCGCAGCGAACGCAGCGGGGACCCACGATTCGATGTTCACCATCGAAACCCGCACTATCGACAGCGATTTCGACTCCGAGCGCGTGTTCCAGACGCTGTTCGCGCACGACACCAAGAGTTTCTGGCTGGACGGAAGCGCCGCACTCGAGCCCGAGTGCCGATTCACCGTCATGGGCGATTGCTCCGGGCCGCACGCCGAATACGTGACGTACTCGGTAGCCGAGACGATGGTGACCGTCGAGGGCTCCGACGGCACGAAAGAACACATCCACTCGACGTTCTTCGACTACATCGACGCCCAACTACGTCGCCGAGCTACTCCCCCGCGGCACGATCTTCCCTTTGCATTCGGACTGGGCTACGTCGGCTACCTCGGGTACGAACTCAAGGCCGATACGGGCGGGCAGCTGGTGCACACCTCGGCGACCCCCGACGCCTCGATGGTGTTCTCCGATCGGGCATTGGTGTTCGACCACGAGGCCGGCACCCTGTACTTGATGGGGTTGGCCGATACCCCCGGGGATCCGGTCCTCGCGCAGTGGTTCGACTCGGTCACCGCAACGCTGAGTGGACTGTCCGAGAAGGCGCAGACCGTGAGCGCGCCCAGCGGGATACCTGCATCCGGTGCTCCGTTGCTCGGCGCAGAGCTGTCCCTCGAGCCACGGCTGAGGCACGATCGCACGCATTACCTCGACCTCATCTCTCAGTGCCTCGCCGAAATCCGTTCCGGTGAAACCTACGAGGTCTGCCTGACGAACACTGCCACCGTGGCCGGTTCCATCGACCCCGCGGCGACGTACTCCTACATGCGGGAAATCAATCCCACCCCGTACAGTGCCTTCTTGAATTTTCCCGACGTCTCGGTCCTGAGCGCCTCCCCCGAGCGATTCCTGCGTATCGACGCCGACCGCATCGTGGAGTCCAAGCCCATCAAGGGAACTCGGCCGCGCGGGGCCACCCCCGAAGAGGACAACGCACTCAAGGCCGACCTCGTCGCGAACGAGAAGGACAAGGCCGAGAATCTGATGATCGTCGATTTGGTGCGCAACGACCTGGCTCAGGTGTGCGTTCCTGGTTCGGTACACGTGCCGAAGCTGTTCGACGTCGAAACCTATGCTCCCGTGCACCAATTGGTCTCCACGGTTCGTGGCCGGCTGCGTGACGACGCGTCGGCTGCCGACTGCATCAGAGCGGCGTTCCCCGGCGGCTCGATGACCGGCGCTCCGAAGATTCGCACGATGGCAATCATCGACAAGCTCGAAGATGGGCCGCGCGGAGTGTATTCCGGTGCCATCGGCTACTTCTCGATCACGGGTACGGCAGATTTCTCGATCGTCATTCGCACGATCGTGGCGACCGAGCACGAGGTCACGTACGGCGTTGGAGGCGCGATCGTCGCGCTCTCGGACCCCGACGAGGAGTTCGAGGAGACGATGGTCAAAGCGGTGTCGATGCGTCGAGCCCTCACTGGCCGGACAGCGAACAGCGGGTAGAGCGCACGCGCTCTACCCGCTGTTCCACATCCCTCGGCCAGTGGCCGTCGTGCTCTACGCAGTGGTGAAGTACTCGAACACCGCAGGCTGAGCTTCGGGGTTGGCGTTGTTGATTCCGATGACCGTGCCGGCGACCGTACCGATCACGGTTCCGATGATGCAGCCCGAGATGAAGTTCGGGAAGATCGAGACGCAGCCGATGGCGAAGCCGAGGCCTGCACCGATGGCCGTGCCGACGCCGCCGCCGTTGTTCCAACCGATGGCGAGCTGGTTGACCATGTTGTCGAAGGCCTGCTGCTTGGTCTTCGCGCCGGCGACCTCAGCGACAGGAACGGTCTGCGGGGTGAGAGTGAGTTCCCGACCTTCGGCACCGATCAGGGGCGCAATGGAGTAGACGGTTCCATTGATGGAGTACTCCAGTGGGATCGACGCCACCGTGGAGCCGGCCTGGTCGACGATCGACACCGTCTCGCTCGTCGCATCGACGCGGAAGAGACCGGCGTCGAGGATGGTCTTGACGGTTCCATCCGGGTTGACCGACGTCTGGTAGTTCATCGACTCCGACGTCGGATCCGCTACGGCCTGGCCTGCGCCGGTGGCTACGGCTGCGGTCAACGCCACCGCGACCGTTGCTGTTCTGATCAGTTTCACTGTGTCCCCTGGTAGTAGTGATTCGCATTCGACCACTCGAGTATCGAAAGCCGATGGTATTCGAGCGAGTGCTCTTTCACGGAAGAACACTCGCAAACGTTATGGATATGTATTGCCCAGATGTGCGTCGACAACCGGACCGATCACCGAGACAGCATCGGGATTGGTCATTTCGTTGTGGAAAACGTCCACACCGTGGATGACGATATCTCCTGACACGTACGGTCGCCATTCCTGTGGTGACCGAACAATTCCGTCACGCGCGCCTTTCGTTGCAGAAAAGAACAAAACATTTCCGTCGAACACGTCCGGGATGAACTCGGCCATGATTCGTGTCGAGTTCTCGAATCCTGCATTGATTCTGCGCAAATGATCCGCCGTGACACCGGTGGTCTGCCCCAGGGATTCGTCGAGCAGTTCGACACCACGTTCGTAGGTCAACGGCTCGGACGACGCCTGAGCAGTCAGATCCAGCCCCAGACCCGCGAGCAGGTTCTCGACGCTCAGCTCACCGTCGGCCGTCTCGTCATGGCCGTCGACGTAGCTGTCCAGCAACGCGAGAGTCTGCACTTCGCTGCCGGTGCTGCGTAGTTCCACGGCGATCGCATGGGCGAGCGAACCACCGAGCGACCACCCGAGCAGGTGGTACGGACCGACCGGCTGGACAGCCCGAATCTCGTCGGCGTACCGGTGCGCGAGGTCTCGAATCGAGCCGAACGGCGTGCCTTCCACGATGCTGGGCAACTGCAGGCCGTACACGGGACGGTCGTCACCGATCTGGGACACCAGGCCCGCATATCCCCACGACAACCCGATTCCGGGATGGACGCAGAACAGCGGTTCCTTGGAACCTGTGCTGCGCAGTGGGATGACAACTCCGAACACCGAATCCAGTTGTGCACCGGACGAATCGACGTCCGACGCGACCCGAGCCGCGAGCCCTGCCGGGGTCGGATCGACGAACAACGCCTGCAGCGGGACGCGAACTCCGACCGCGTTCTCGATGGCCGGGCCGATCTTGGTTGCCACCAGCGACGTGCCACCGAGCTCGAAGAAGTTGTCGTCCATACCGACTCGTTCGACACCCAACACCTCGGCGAACGCGTCGGCGATGGCTGCTTCGAGATCGGTACTCGGTGCCCGATACGGCGTCGTCGACACCGTCAGTTCCGGCACCGGGAGCGCGCGTCGATCCAGCTTGCCCACCGGAGTGAGTGGGATGTCGGCGAGTTCGATGATCGTCGACGGGACCATGTGGCGCGGAAGAACGGTCGCGACACTGTCGCGCAATGCCTCGACGTCCACCGATGCACCCTCTGCCGGCAGGACGTAGGACACGAGAACCGTGTCTCCCGACGCCGCATTGTGACCGATGGTCGCCGCGAAGCCGACCTCGTCGTGATCGGTGAGCGCGGAGTCGATCTCGCCGAGCTCGATACGGAATCCGCGGACCTTGACCTGGAAGTCGCTGCGTCCGACGAACTCGAGCACACCGGTACTCCCCCAGCGCACGACGTCACCGGTTCGGTACATCCGCTCACCGGCGGTACCGAACGGGTCTGCGACGAAGCGTTCGGACGTGAGCCCGAACCGTCGCAGGTATCCGCGTGCCGTACCGGGGCCTGCGATGTACAGCTCGCCCGACACCCCGGCCGGGACCGGCCGCAGACGTGCGTCGAGCACGAGGAACCGGAATCCGGTACCCGGCCGGCCGACGTCCACCGTGCCGCCTGGCATCAACGGACCGCCGACACTCGCTTGAATGGTCGTCTCGGTCGGACCGTAGCCGTTGAACATCTTGCGGCCCGGTGCCCACTTCGCCACCAGCTCCGGAGTGCAGGCCTCGCCGCCGACGGCGAGGACGCGGACCGTGCCCAAACGCGTCTCGTCGATCGAGGACAACGCCGCCGGAGTCAGGAACGCGTGTGTGACATGTTCCGATTCGAGCAGGTCGGCCAGTTCGCTGCCACCGAACGTTCCCGGCGGCACGATCACGACGGTGGCACCGACGCCGAACGCCATCGTGAGCTCGTACACGGAGGCGTCGAAACTAGGCGAGGCGATGTGCGACACCCGCGAATCTCGGGTGGGACGGAATCGATCGATCACCTCGGCCTGCAGGTTGGCCAGGCCCCGGTGCCGCACTGCGACGCCCTTCGGGCGACCGGTCGAACCCGAGGTGTAGATCAGGTACGCCGGGTGGTCGAGGTGCAGCGTCGCGGTGCGCTCGGCATCGGTGACTGCGGCCACGGGATAGCGAGAGAGCTCCGATGACGTCTCGGGATCGTCCAGGACGAGCCACGGCACGGTGTCGGGCAGTGACTGCCGACTGTCGACGTCGGTCAATCCCATTGCCGCACGCGAATCTTCGAGCATGTGCGCAATGCGGTCGGCCGGGTAGTTCGGGTCGACCGGCAGGAATGCCGCACCGGTCTTGGCGACCGCCCACACCGACAGAACCGACTCGATGGACCGAGGCAGTGCCAAGGCGACGAACGTTTCCGGTCCGACGCCGTAGTCGATGAGCATTCGCGCGATTCGGTTCGACCAACTGTCGAGGTCGGCGTAGGACAGGCTCACGCCCCGATACGTGACGGCGACCGCGTACGGGTCGAGCGCCACCGAGGCGGCGAGCATTTCCGGCCACGTTCGCAACGCGACGTCGGCGGACCCGCGAGCCGGTGCCAGAGCCTGCTTCTCGTCGGCACCGAGAATGTCGATATCCCCCACCGCGGTGAGTCGATCGGTACCGACGGCGTCGAGTACGCGAACCAGTCGCGCCGCGATCGCATCGACGGTGGACGCGTCGAACAGCGAGGTGGCGTAATCGAACGCTGCCTCGAATCCGGTCGGTCGCCCGTCGTCGTCGAAGGTCTCGGACACCAGGAGTTGCAGATCCTGCTTGGCCACGGGAACGTCGAAGTCGAAGCCCTCCACGCGCAGATCCGGTAGCTCGAGGGACGCCTTCTCGTTGTTCTGGAACGACAACGCCACCTGCGACAGCGGTGCATACGCCGTCGATCGCGTGGGATTGAGCACCTCGACAATGCGCTCGAACGGCATCTCGGTGTGATCGAAGGCGTCGAGGTCGTGTGCTTTCACCTGCGCGAGCAGATCCACGAACGAGGTGGAGTCGTCGATCCGGCTGCGCAACACCAAGGTGTTGACGAACATGCCGACGAGATCATCCAGTGCCGCGTCGCCGCGCCCTGCCACCGGAGTGGTGATCGCGATGTCGTCGGTACCGCTCAGGCGCGCCAGCACCACCGCGAACGCGGCGTGCAACACCATGAACATACTGACGTTCTGCTCGCGGGTGATCTCGACGAGTGCCCGATGGATCTCGGCGTCGACGGTGAAGCGAACCCGGCCACCCCGGAAATCCTGCGTGGTGGGCCGCGGGCGATCGGTGGGCAACGGCAGCAGATCGGGTAGACCTGCGAGCGCCGTTGACCAGTACTCGAGCTGGGCCGCGGCCACGCTCGACTCGTCCTTCTCGTCGCCGAGCAACGAACGCTGCCACAGCGTGTAGTCGGCGTACTGCACCGGCAAGGGCTCCCAGCCCGGCGCTGCTCCCGTGGTGCGCGCCGAGTACGCGAGCACCACGTCTCGTGCCAGCGGTGCCATCGAGGCTCCGTCGGCCGCGATGTGATGCACCACCATCGCCAGCACGAAGACGGGCTCGGCATCGGTATTGGCACCCACGACGTGGAACAGCTCGACGTGCACCGGAATCTCGGTGGTCACGTCGAATCCACGACCTGCCAGGTGCGCCACCCGGTCGGTCAGCACACCGGCATCGATCGATTCCGGCTCGACCACCGGAGCCACCTCGACGGCCGGATGTACGAGCTGGACCGGGAAGTCCGGTCCGTCCGGGAACGTCGTCCGCAGCGATTCGTGCCGCTCGAGGACGTCGACGACTGCCGCGGCGAGGGCCGCAGTATCGAGCTGCCCGGTCAACTTGACGACCAGTGGCACGTTGTACGCCGCCGAGGTGGTGTCGAACTGGTTGATGAACCACATGCGTTGCTGTGCGAGAGACAGCGGGATGTGATCAGGACGTTGTGTCGCAACGAGATTCGGACGCTGCGTCCGTGTGGACGTTGCGCCGACCGCGCTCGCCAATCCGGCGACGGTCGGCATCTCGAAGATCGTGCGCACGCCGATCGTGGTGCCGAGTTCGGCGTTGACGCGGGCGATGACGCGCGTGGCGCTGAGCGAGTCTCCACCGAGCTCGAAGAAGCTGTCGTCGGCACCGACCCGATCGACGTCGAGAATCTCGGCGAACACGGCGGCCACGGTGAGCTCGGCCGGCGTGCTCGGCTCGCGGTACGACGTCGCCGACCCGAACTCGGGCACCGGCAACGCGGACCGATCGAGTTTTCCGACCGGTGTGAGCGGAATGGCGTCGAGCACGACGATGGCTGCGGGAACCATGTGCGACGGCAACATGGCGGCCAGGTGGTCACGCAGGACACCGGTATCGAACGCGTCCGCCGCGCCCTCGGTGGTTCGTACGTACGACACCAGGACGGTCGCTCCCGACGGGCCCGGAGTGCCGAAGGTCGCGGCGAAGTCCACGGACGGATGCGATGCGAGTGCCGCGTCGATCTCGCCGAGTTCGATGCGGAAGCCGCGAACCTTGACCTGCGAATCACTTCGACCGACGTATTCGATCGTCAGATCGGGCGACCACCGCACCACGTCTCCGGTGCGGTACATCCGCGCGCCGGGTGCGCCGAACGGGTCGGCGACGAATCGCTCCGCCGTCAGGCCCAATCGATCGTGGTAACCGCGGGCGAGTCCGACACCCGCGAGATAGAGCTCACCTGCGACGCCGACAGGAACGGGCTGCAGCCGTGAATCGAGCACCACCTCGTACACGCCGCGAACAGGACCACCGATCGAGACGGTGTCACCTGCAGTCATCGGCGTGCTGATGTTGGACATGATCGTGGCCTCGGTCGGACCGTAACCGTTGTAGAGATTCCGGCCCGGTGCCCACTTCGCGACCAACTCGGCCGGTACGGCCTCTCCGCCGACGACGACGTCGGCGAACGTGCCGAGCCCGCTCGGGTCGACCGACGCCAGAGCCGACGGGGTGATGAAGCCGTGGGTGACCGACTCCGCTGCCAACAGTGCCGCGAGTTCGTCGCCGCCGTACACGGTGGGCGGCACGATGATCATCGTCGCGCCGACGCCGAAGGCGAGTAGGTACTCGAGCACGGATGCATCGAAGCTCGGGGACGAGACGTGCAGTGTGCGTGAGTCTTTGGTGATTCGGTATCGCTCGCGCTGCTCGGTTGCGAAGTTGTCGAGACCGGAGTGCGTGACGACGACACCCTTGGGCACACCCGTCGAACCCGAGGTGTAGATGGTGTACGCCGCGCTTTCGAAGGCGATGCGTCCGTTCCGCTCGGTGGCGCCGATCGGCTCGTCGCTGACTGCGTTCGGGCCGTCCGTCGCCAGATCGTCGAGGACGATCCAGGGGACGGTCGACGGCAGGTCGTCGAGATGGGCGCGGGTGGTGACGCCGAACGTTGCTCCGGAGTCGGCCAACATGTGCTCGATGCGATCGGCCGGGTAGTTGGGATCCACCGGTACGAATGCCGCGCCGGATTTTGCGACGGCCCAGACCGTCAGCACCGATTCGATCGATCGTGCGATGCCGAGTGCCACGAAGGTCTCGGTGCGCACGCCGTGGCCCAGCAGAATTCGAGCGAGTCGGTTGGACCGACGGTCCAACTCCCGGTACGTCATTTCGCCGTCGGTGCTGCGCAGTGCGATAGCGTCCGGGTTCACCGCGGCAGCGTCGGAGAAGATCTCCGGCAGCAGCCGGGCCGAGCGTCCATCGGGTCCGAACACCGGTGCCAGCGAGGCGAACTCGGCGTCACCGAGGAGTCGCAGCCGTCCCAGTGGCTGCTGTTCGTCCTCGAGCACGGCGTCGAGGACACGCTCGACGCGATCGACGATGGCGTGCACGGCATCGACGTCGAACAGTTCCGGCAGGTACTTAGCCTTCAGGTTCAGGCGTTCGTCGACCGACGAGACCAGAGTCAGCGGGTAGTGCGCTGCATCGGTTCCGAGAATGTCGGTGACCTGCATACCGGCGAAATCGGTTGCCGCAGAAGCGCCGGCCCGGTCGACGGGGTACGACTCGAACACCGTCAAGGTGTCGAAAGCCACGCCTGCACCCGCTGCGCGTTGGATATCGGTCAGGCCGAGGTAGTGGTGATCCAACAGCGATGCCTGCTCGGCCTGAACCCGATCGACCAGTGCACCCAGCGTTTCGCTCCGGTCGAGCGTGACACGGACGGGCAGGGTGTTGATGAACAGCCCGATCATGCCCTCGATACCCGGAACCTCCGGCGGACGACCCGACACCGTCGCACCGAACACGACGTCCTCGCGTCCGGTGAGGGTGGCCAGCACTACGCCCCATGCGGTCTGGACGAGGGTGTTGAGGGTCGATCCACGGCGAGCAGCGAAGTCACGCAGTGCCGCGGTGGTCTCGACCGACAACGACCGCTCGGTCTCCTGCGACACGGTGGACAGTTGCCGGCCACGATCGTCGGTGACCAACAGCGTGGGTTCTTCCACGCCGGCCATGGCACTGACCCATTGCGCGGTGGAGATCGCCACGTCGCGTTGGCGCATCCAGGCCAGGTAGTCCCGGTAGGCAGGAATGCGCGGCAGCATCGAGTCGTCGGACTCGGTGACGTAGAGCGTGATGAGTTCCTTGACGACCAGCGGCGTCGACCATCCGTCCAACAGGATGTGGTGGTTGGTCAGCAGCAGACGCCAGTGATCGTCGGCCAGGGTGATGAGCGTGAACCGCAGCAGCGGTGCCCGGTCCATCTCGAAGCGCACCGCACGGTCGGCCTCGAGAACTGCCTCGAGGGCCACCTCGACATCGGGCTCCCCCCGAAGGTCGATCTCGGACCACGGAACAGTGACCGAACTCTGCACGATCTGCAGTGACTCGCCGTTGCTGTTGTGTACGAACGCTGCTCGCAGGTTGGGATGGCGAGAGACCAGTTTGTCGACGGCAGCATGCATCCGCGTCGCATCGACAGTCCCCCGGAGCTCGAGCCCCAGCTGAACCATGTACGCGTCGACACCCGAACCGGCACTGCCGATCTCGCCGGCCAGGCGAGCGTGGAACAGCAAGCCGGCCTGCAGAGGCGACAACGACCACACGTCGTCGAGATTCGGGAACTGCTCTTCCAGAGCATCGATGGATGTCTGATCGATGTCGACCAGCTCGAGATCCGACGGCGTGAAGCCGCCCGCACCGTCGGCCGAGGCGTGCTCGGTGATCGAGGTGAGGGCCTGCGTCCACAGTTCGATCAACCTGCCGACCTCGTCGGCGTCGAGAACGCCCGCGGGGAAGGCGAACGTCGCGTCGAGCTGCGGGCCGTCGGGGGTCGAGGTGGTGACAGCGTTGATGTCCAGCGCCGCAGGCACCGGCATGTCCGGATTCTGCGCGTCGCCGAGCTCTGCGTCGGCCACCGGGATCCAACCCACGTCGTCCATGCCTTCGGTGGATCCGGTGGAGAACCGGCCGAGGTAGTTGAAGCTGACCTGTGGTGCGGCGAAGCCGGACAGAGCCTCGGCTGTAGCGGAATCGAGGTACCGCAGCATGCCGTAGCCGATGCCGTGATCGGGGATCTCGAGCAGCTGTTCCTTGATGGTCTTGACCAGGGCACCGGCCGACGCGCCGCCCGCCAGAGCGTCGGCGACGTCGAGCGACCCGAGATCGAGACGCACGGGGAAGATGGTGGTGAACCAGCCGACGGTCCGACCGAGATCGGCACCGGGCACCACCGCGTCCTCGCGGCCGTGGCCCTCGAGAGTCACGAGAGCGTCCCGCACCGCATCGCCGCGTTCGCGACGCCACGCCGTCAGGGCCAGAGCCAAACCGGCCAGCAGGCCGTCGTTGACGCTGCCGCGGAACACGTCCGGGACAGTGGTCAACAGGCGCTCGGTCACCTCGACCGGCAGGGACGTGCGGACACGCTGCACGGTGGCGTCGACGTCGATTCTCTTGTCGAGCGGGCGAGAACCGATTGTCGGGTCGGCTCCGTCGAGGATCCGACGCCACAGTCCGAGCTCGTCGGTTCGGGCGGCCGTGACCTCGGTGAGTCCGGTGGACCACCGACGCATCGAGGTACCGATCGGAGCCAGTTCAGGCTCCTGGCCGGCGACGATCCGACTCCATGCCGTGGCGAGGTCGGGAACCAGAATGCGCCAGGACACGCCGTCGATCACGAGGTGGTGGGCGACCACGAGCAGTCGACCCGAGCCATTGGGGCTCTGGAACCACACCATCTGCACCATGACGCCGTCGGCCGGAACCAGACGATCGGCAGCGGCGTCGAGCTCGGCCGCGGCAACGACGGAGAATTCGGGGCCGTCGACGGATTCGACCGAGACCGCGTGAAGGACGCTCGCAGCCGAGACTGTTCCGACCGGAGACACTTCCTCGTGCCACTCCCCGTCCGCGTCCTGGTAGAGGCGCGCACGCAGCATGTCGTGACGATCGAGCACCGCTGCCACCGTGCGTTCGAGCGTCTCGCGCTCGATGCCGACCGGAAGCTGAAGCAGCGCTGTTTGTGTGTAACGGCCGAATTCGGTGCTGCGGTCCAACATCCACCGCACGACCGGGGTGAGCGGCATCGGGCCGACTCCCCCACCGTCGAGTTCTTCGAGCACCACGGCGTCGCCGCCGAGAACAGCGACCTCCGCGAGAGCGGCCACGGTCTTGCGCTCGAAGATGTCGCGGGGAGCCAGCACCAGCCCGGCGGCCTTGGCGCGCGAGACCAACTGGATCGACATGATGCTGTCGCCGCCGAGTGCGAAGAACGAATCGTCGACGCCGACGGTATCGAGCCCGAGAACGTCCGCGAACAGACCGGCCAGGATTGATTCGACTTCGGTTGCGGGCAAACGACTTTCGGTGACGTTTGCCGAGAAGTCCGGTGCCGGGAGTGCACGGCGATCGAGTTTGCCGTTGGCGGTCAGCGGCAGCTCGTCCAGGACGATCAACGCTGCGGGCACCATGTACGAGGTCAACGAGTTGCCCACGAAGTCGAGAACGGCCGCATGGTCGAGTGCGCGACCGGCCTCGGTCACGACGTAGCCGATCAGGCGATCACCGAAACCGTCGTCGCGGACGGCGACCACGGAAGCCGCTACCCCGTCGAATGCCAGTAGCGCGCTTTCGATTTCGCCCAGTTCGATACGGAAGCCGTGCAACTGGACCTGCATGTCGCTTCGACCCAGGTATTCGAGAGCCCCATCGCGATTCCACCTGGCGGTGTCACCGGTGCGATACATACGCGCACCAGCATCGCCGGAGGGGTCGGCAACGAAACGTGTTGCGGACAGCCCTGCTCGGCCGAGGTATCCGCGAGAGAGCTGTGCCCCGGACACGTACATCTCCCCGACGACGCCGGGCGGAACAGGATTGAGGCGGGTGTCGAGAACGGCGACACGCAGTGCCGGGATCGCCTGGCCGATGACGCTGGCCGAAGCGGACGCCGCGAACTGCTCGGTCAGAGCTAGGTGGCTCACGTGGACCGTCGTCTCGGTGATGCCGTACATGTTGACCAGGGTCGGCGAGGTCTCCTCGTGCCGTGCGTACCAGCGACCGAGCTGCCCGAGATCGAGTGCTTCTCCACCGAAGATGACGTACCGCAGCGACAGTGCGTCCGATCCGTCGGCGGATCCACCGGCCGCGGTTGCCACACGATCGGCTTCGGCGAACTGGTAGAACGCCGTCGGCGTCTGGTTGAGAACCGTGACCTTCTCGCGAATCAGCAACTCACGGAACAGTTCCGGCGAGCGTGCGGTGTAGTAGTCGACGACCACGAGAGTGCCGCCGTGCAGCAGTGGTCCCCACAGTTCCCACACCGAGAAGTCGAACGCGTAGGAGTGGAACATGGTCCACACGTCGCGGTCGTCGAAGTGGAACAGATCCGTGGTGTTCGCGAACAGCGTCGCCACGTTACGGTGCGCGATCTGCACACCCTTGGGACGTCCGGTACTACCCGAGGTGTAGATGACGTAGGCGATCGAATCGGCATCGGTGGTGCAGATGCGGTCGGCGTCGGTCAGCGGGGCTCCGGACACGCTTGCCAGCTCGGCGACCGCTTCGGGTGCATCGAGCAGCAGCATCTCGACATCGGAAGCAGGCACCGATGCACTGTCGGCGACGGTGGAGATCACACAGACCGGTGACGCGTCGTCGAGCATGAAGGCGAGCCGGTCGGCCGGATAGCCGACGTCGATCGGGAGGTAGCCGCCGCCGGATTTGACGACCGCCAGCAGAGCAATGATCAGCTCCTCGGTGCGCGGCATCGCAACCGCCACCAGGGACTCCGACGTCACACCCCGAGCCACGAGGATTCGCGCAAGTCGGTTCGAGCGGTCGTCCAGCTCGGCGTAGGTCAGCGAGCGATCGCCGAACACGACTGCCTGTGCTTCGGGGAACTGCGCAGCGGCAGCGGCGAAGCGGTCGGCCAGTGTCGCATCGGTCGCCGTGTGGCCGTCGTGGTTCCACTGCCGGGCCATGGCGTCGAATTCACCCGGCAACAGGATGTCGATGTCGCCGACAGCACGATCGGGATCGGTGGTCACGCCGGCGAGGACGGCACCGAATCGAGTCGAGAACTCGTCCACGGAGATCTCGTCGAACAGGTCGACCGCATAGGTGATCGCAGCGGTCATACCCGCCGGAGCACCGGAGTCGTCGAACCGTTCCGCGACGGTCAGCTGGAGGTCGAACTTCGCGACGTGGGCGTCGATGTCGACGGCCTCGACGGTGAGTTCGGGTAGCTCCAGTGCCGCCGAGGTGTTGTTCTGGAATTCGAGCAGTACCTGGAACAACGGCGAGTGATCGGTGGAACGGGCCGGATCGAGGACGTCGACGAGACGCTCGAACGGCACGTCGGTGTTGTCGAACGCCGCCAGGTCCGCGGCACGGGTCCGGCGGAGCAGCTCGGTGAACGAGAGATCGGGCGCTACCTCGGTGCGCAGAACCAAAGTCCCGACGAACATGCCGACCAAATCGTCGAGCGCCGCGTCGCCACGCCCGGCGATGGGCGTGCCGACTGCGATGTCCTCGGTCCCGCTGAGGCGAGCCATGAGGATCGACCATGCTGCATGCATGGCCATGAACACGGTCGCGTCGTTCGCGCGGGCGAGGTCCACCAGGCCGGCGTGGACGTCTGGCTCGATCTCGAACCGAACACTGTTGCCGCGCATCGACTGCCGTGCCGGGCGAGGATGGTCGAGCGGAAGCGGCAGCAGCTCGGGTAGATCCGCGAGAGTGGACTTCCAGAACTCGAGCTGCTGTGCTGCTACCGAGCTCGGGTCGGACTCGTCGCCGAGAACCGAGCGTTGCCACATCGCGAAATCGGCGTACTGAACGTCGAGTGGTGCCCACATCGGAGCTACTCCCGACACGCGAGATCCGTATGCCACCATGACGTCTCGGGCCAGCGGTGCCATGGACGCGCCGTCGGCGGCAATGTGATGCACGATGATCGACAGCACGAAATCCTCGGGTGCCGTTCGGTACAGAACGGCCCGGAAGGGCAGGTCCTTCGACACGTCGAATCCGCGGGCGGCAGCGGACGAGATCGCGGTGACGATCTCGGTGGCATCGACGTCGACGACGTGCAGATGGGTCGTCGCCGCGTCGGTGCCGAGAATGTGCTGCTCGGGCCGATCGCCGTGCGAGGGGAACACGGTGCGCAGCGACTCGTGCCGCGCCAGCACGTCACCGATCGCAGCGTTCATTGCCTCGATGTCGAGACGGCCTGTCAATCGAACCGCGAGCGGGATGTTGTAGGCGGCCGAGTCGACGTCGAACTGGTTGATGAACCACATTCTCTGCTGAGCCATCGACAACGGAATCGAGCTCGGGCGAGGCTTCGCAGCGAGCGCCGGACGGCGCGCGGCACCGGCCGGGTTGCTGTGCACTCGCACCGCCAACGACTCGACCGTCGGTGCCTCGAACAACGCACGAACGCTGACAGCGGTGTCGAGGGCTGCATTCACCCGAGCGGTGAGGCGGGTGGCGCTCAGCGAGTCTCCACCGAGATCGAAGAAGCTCGAGTCGATGCCGACGCTGCCCACGCCGAGAACCTCGCCGAAGATGTCGGCGATGATTCGCTCGGTCTCGTTGCGAGGAGCGCGCGAGTCGCTGCCGAGGTGCAGATCCGGGGCGGGCAGCGCCTGTCGATCGAGCTTGCCCGCGGGCGTGAGCGGGATCGACTCCAGGGCAACGAACGCCGTCGGAATCATGTGTGTCGGAAGCGAACTCGACGCCCGAGTGCGCAGCGTCGTCACATCGATTTCGTGGCCGGGCCGCGGAAGAACGTAGGCGACCAGGATCGTGTTTCCGGCAGGTCCGTCGACACCGATCGTCGTAGCGAATTCGACTGTCGGATCATCGGTCAGCACCGCGTCGATCTCGCCGAGCTCGATACGGAAACCGCGCACCTTGACCTGGAAGTCACTGCGTCCGACGTACTCGAGGGTGCCCGACTCGGTCCACCGCACGACGTCGCCGGTTCGGTACATACGCTCGCCGGGCTCGCCGAACGGGTTCGCGACGAACCGCTCTGCCGTCAGACCGAATCGCGAATGGTAGCCACGCGCCAGGGCGGGGCCGGCGAGGTAGAGCTCTCCTGCGACACCGACCGGTACCGGATGCAGACGCGAATCCAGCACTACTTCGCCGAAACCGATTGTCGGCGAGCCGATATCGATGGGCGAGCCCACGTGCAGCTGGTCACTGACGGAGGAGAAGATGGTGGCCTCCGTGGGGCCGTACGCATTGAACATGCGCCGGCCCGGTGCCCACCGTGCGACGAGCTCGGGCGGACACACGTCGCCACCGGTTGCAACGACGCTCAGTTCGGTCAGACCGTCGGGGTCCACCGAGGCGAGGGCCGCGGGAGTCACGAACGCATGCGTGACGTGCTGCTGCGCCAGGAGCTCGCCGAGCTCCACGCCGCCGTACACGGAGGTGGGTGCGATCACCATCGTGGCGGCACCCGAGATCACCATGGCCAGCTCGAGAATGGATGCATCGAAGCTCGGTGACGCGAACGCGAGAACCCGAGCGTTCGGAGTCACCTCGAAGCGAGACCGTTCTTCCTCGGCCAGGTTGGCCAGGCCGCGATGAGTGACGGTGACGCCTTTGGGAACTCCGGTGGAGCCGGAGGTGTAGATCAAGTACGCGACCTGGTCGATGTGTACCGGTCGAGTGCGGTCGGAGTCGAGAACCGGTGCGGTCGAACGGTTCGCGAGATCGCGGCGAGTGTCGTCGCGGTCGAGGACGGACCACGTAGCCGAGCCCAGACCCTCGACGGCACCGACGTGTTCGGTCGACGTGACGCCGATGGACGCGCCGGAGTCGACCAGCATGTGCTCGACTCGATCACGGGGGTAACTCGGATCGATCGGCAGGAAGGCCGCACCGGTCTTGGCCACGGCCCAGATTGCGAGAACCGATTCGATGGAGCGCGGCAAAGCAAGTGCCACAACGGTTTCCGGACCTGCTCCGCGGGCGATCAACGCACGTGACAGCGCACACGACCGAGTGTCCAATTCGGTGTAGGTCAGTGTCCGACCTGCGCTCCACACTGCCGTACCACCGGGGTTGCGGGCAGCAGCATCGGTGAGGATGTCCGGCAGGAGGCGCTCGGTCGTGGAAGCGGGACCACGTACCGGGGCCAGCCTGTTCGATTCCTCCGAGGACAGCAGCGACAGCGATGCGACCCGTTGGTCGGTGTCGGTCGCGATCGCCTCGAGAACACGCACGATTCGATCGACGGTGGCGACGACGACACTGTGCTCGAACAGCTCGGGCAGGTACTTGGCTTCGATGTGCAATCGGTCGTCGACCATCGCGACCAGGGTCAGCGGATACTGGGCGGTGTCGCTGCCGTCGTGCACGTCGTGCACCCGCATGCCGGCGAGATCGGTCTCGGCCGACAGACCCGCGCGGTCCATCGGATACGACTCGAACACGGTGAGCGTGTCGAACGCGACCGCGGGACCGACGGCACGCTGGATATCGGTCAGGCCCAGGTAGTGGTGATCGAGCAGCGAAGCCTGTTCGGCCTGCACCCGATCGAGGTACTGGCCGAGTGTCTCGGCTGGATCCAGCACGATGCGCACCGGCAGCGTGTTGATGAACAGACCGACCATGGACTCGATATCCGAGACCTCCGGCGGACGTCCCGAGACGGTGGCACCGAACACTACGTCCGTGCGACCGGTCAACGTGCCCAGCACCATCGCCCACGAAGCCTGCACCATCGAGTTCATCGTGATGCCGCGTGCCCGGGCGAGACTGCGCAGTCGTTCGGTCTGCTCGATGTCCAGGGAAACCAACGCGCGGCCGGCCAATGTCGACTCCTGGCGACGGCTCTCGACCGGCGTCAGCAGGGTGGGTTCGGCGAGACCCGCGAGGGCTTCCGTCCATGCCGCACGAGCTGCCGAGTGATCACGCCGCGACAACCACGACAGGTAGTCGCGGTACGCAGGTACGCGCGGAAGAACGGCGTCGTCGCCGTCCACGACGTAGAGCGTGAGCAGGTCCTTGAGGAGCAGCGGCGTCGACCATCCGTCGAGCAGGATGTGGTGGTTGGTCATCACCAGACGCCACTCGCCCGGGGCCAGCGTCACGAGCATGAAGCGCAGCAACGGCGCCTGTGCCATGTTGAATCGCGTTGCGCGGTCGTCGTGTTCGATTCGCTCGAGCTCGGCTGCGCGATCGTCGACGCTCAGCGACGACAGGTCGACCGAGGTCCACGGCACATCGACGTCGTGATGCACGATCTGGATGGATTCGCCGTCGTTGTTGTGCACGAACGCCGTGCGCAGGTTCGCGTGGCGCCGCAGTAGGGCCTGGGCAGCGCGGCGGAAGCGAGCCTCGTCGACGTCCCCGCGGAGGTCCAGCACCAGCTGGACGATGTAGGCATCGACGGACTGATCCGACAGTTCGGCATGGAAGAGCAAACCGGCCTGCAGAGGCGTCATCGACCAGATGTCGTCGAGAGTCGGGTACACCCGCTCGAGATCGTCGATGGACTTCTGGTCGAGGCTCACCAGATCGAGATCGGACGGGGTGAACCCGCCGGTCCCCGGCCGCTGAGCGAGCTGCGTCAGCGCGGTGAGAGCCTGCTTCCACAACTGGGCGAGTTCGGTGACCTCGTCGGCATCGAGCACGCCCGTCGGGAATGCGAAGGTCGCCTCCAACCGAGGTCCGGTCGGTGTCGCCGTGGTGACCGCGTTGATGTCGAGCGCAGCGGCGACCGGCAGGTCCTCGTCCTGAGAATCGCCGACGCCGGAGTCGTCGACCGGCAGCCACCCGTGTCCGCGGAGCTCGTCCGGAACGTCGGTGCTGTATCGACCGAGGTAGTTGAAACTGACCTGGGGTGCCGGGAAGTCACGCAGTGTCGCACCGGCCTCCTCGTCCAGGTAGCGGAGCATGCCGTACCCGATGCCGTGATCGGCAACGGCGAGCAGCTGCTCCTTGACGGACTTGACCAGCGCTGCGGCCGCGTCCCCTCCGGCGAGAGCGTCGTCGAGGTCGATCCCGTCGAGGGTCAGTCGAAGTGGGTAGATGGTGGTGAACCAACCGATGGTGCGGCTGAGATCGGCTCCCGGAACCACATGGTCCTCACGGCCGTGGCCCTCGAGAGAGATCAGTGCGTCGGACACGACGACACCGCGGTTTCGTCGCCACACGGCTGTCGCCAGAGCCAGAGCGGCCAGCAGACCGTCGTTGACGCTGCCGTGGAACGCCTCGGGCAGAGCCGTCAACAGGCCCTCGGTGACATCGGTCGACAGAGTGACCTCGACCTTGTCCACCGTTCCATAGACGTCGATCTCGCGGTCGAGTGCGCGTGAACCGATGAGCGGATCGGGATCGGCGAGCGCGTCCCGCCATACTGCGAGCTCGTCCGAACGCGTTGCGGTGACCTCACGCAGGCCGTGCGCCCAACGACGCATCGAGGTACCGACCGGGGCCAGTTCCGGTGTGCTGCCGCCGATGATCTGAGCCCACGCCGACGCGAGGTCGGGCACGAGAATTCGCCACGAGACGCCGTCGATCACGAGGTGGTGCGCGACGACGAGCAGTCGGCTGCCTTCGGAGCCGGCGTCGAACCAGACCATCTGAATCATGACACCGGCATCGGGTGCCAGACGATCCACTGCTGCAGCGGCTTCCGACCTGGCCTGATCCGAGAACTCCGGTCCCCGAACACTGTTCGACTCCACCCGGCGGACGACGGACTGCGCCGTCACGGAACCGATCGGGAGCACCTCCATCGACGGCTCTCCGGTACGGTGCAGAACTGCACGGAGCATGTCGTGGTGATCGAGGACGGTCTGAACGGTTGCTTCGAGAACGTCGAGCTCGATATCGGACGGCAGTGTCAGCACGGCAGTCTGTGTGTGCTTGTCGAGTACCGACGTGCGGTCGAGCATCCAGTGCACGATCGGGGTGAGCGGGACGTCTCCGACGCCGCCGCCGGGCAGCTCGTCCAGCACGAGCGGAACGGTCCCGTCGCCGGCCGCGACGACCTCGGCCAGTGCGGCAACGGTCTTGTGCTCGAACACATCTCGCGGGGACAGAGCCAGCCCTGCCGCTTTCGCGCGGGAGACGAGCTGAATCGACATGATGCTGTCTCCGCCGAGCGCGAAGAAGGAGTCGTCGACTCCGACGCGATCGAGGCGAAGCACCTCGGCGAACAAACCGGCAAGCGTCTTCTCGACGGCATTGTCGGCGTCGCGTCCCGAGGTGACCTGAGCGGACCAGTCGGGTTCGGGGAGGGCTTTGCGGTCGAGTTTGCCGGCCGGAGTCAACGGGATCGACTCCAACATCACGAACGCCGAGGGCACCATGTGCGCAGGCAGCACCGACGCCGCATGATCACGCAGCACACCGGCATCGAACGACGCACCGGCCACCGGCAACACATACGACACCAACACCGTCGACCCCGCCGCGGACTCACGCCCGACAGTGACCACGAAATCGACACCCGACACCGACGCCAACACCGAATCGATCTCACCCAACTCGATGCGAAAACCACGCACCTTCACCTGAAAATCGCTGCGCCCCACATACTCCAACGCACCCGAGGCATTCCACCGCACCACATCACCGGTGCGATACATCCGCGAACCCGCACCACCGAACGGATTGGCCACGAACCGCTCCGCCGACAACCCCGACCGCGCGTGATACCCACGAGCCAACGCCGGACCCGCCAGATACAACTCACCCACCACACCCACGGGCACCGGATTCAACCGCGCATCCAACACCACCTCCGCGAAACCGATCGTCGGCGAACCGATATCGACCGACTCCCCCACCACCAACGCCGACGAAATCGACGAGAAGATCGTCGCCTCCGTCGGACCGTACGCATTGAACATCCGCCGACCCGGCGCCCACCGCGCCACCAACTCCGGAGCACACACATCACCACCGGTGACCACGACCTCCACCGAATCCAACCCCACCGGATCCACCGACGCCAACGCCGCCGGAGTCACGAACGCATGCGTGACCCGCTCCTCAGCGAGCAACGACGCCAACTCCACCCCACCGAACACCATCGCCGGCGCAATCACCATCGTCGCCCCACCCGAGAACGCCAACACGAACTCGAGAATCGACGCATCGAAACTCGGCGACGCGAACGCCAACACCCGAGACGACGGCCCCACACCGAACCGAACCCGCTCCTCGGCAGCCAAGTTCCCCACACCACGATGAGTGACCACCACACCCTTGGGCACACCCGTGGACCCCGAGGTATAGATCAGATACGCCGCATCATCGAGACGCAACACACCCGAACGCTCGGCATCCAACACCGGAGCAGGCGAAGCGAACGCCAGATCCGCCACCACATCGGCATCGTCGAGCACCACCCACGACACCCCACCCACACCCGCAACCGCATCCAGATGCGCACCCAACGTCACACCCACCACAGCACCGGAATCGACCAACATGTGCTCGATCCGATCCACCGGATAATTCGGATCCACCGGCAAGAACGCACCACCGGCCTTCGCCACCGCCCACACCGCCACCACGGACTCCACCGACCGCGACAACGCCAACGCCACGAACGACCCCGGACCCACACCACACGACATCAACACCCGCGCCACACGCGACGACGCCGCATCCAACTCCCCATACGAAAGCACCCGCGAACCCGACACCACCGCAACACCACCGACACCAGCAACACCGACCGCACCAGCCAACAACTCCGGCAACACCACACCCGCAACAGAACGCGGACCACGAACCGGAGCCAACGCTGAGTACTCGTCGCTCGAGAGGATGTCGATGTCGCCGACGCGAACGGACGGCGTGGCCGTCACAGCGTCGAGGATCCGCACCAGACGATCGGACATGACACGCACGGTGTCGGCATCGAAAAGTTCTGTGGCGTAACGGAAGCTGGCTTCGATGCCGACCGGGTTCCCGGAAGCGTCGAACTCCTCGGAGACCGTGAGCTGCAGGTCGAAGTTGGAGATGTCGTTGGGCAGTTCGATGCCCTCGATCGACAGCCCGGGCAAGGTCACCGTCGGTCGATCGGTGTGCTGGAACTCGAGCATCACCTGGAACAACGGGGCGTGAGCGGTGGACCTGGCGGGGTCGACTGCGTCGACGACCCGCTCGAACGGCACGTCCGCGTGGGTGAAGGCCGCCAGGTCGACGGTGCGCACATCGGCCAACAGATCCTCGAACGGAGTCGACCCGGGCACCTGGGTGCGGAGGACGAGCGTGTTGACGAACATGCCGACGAGCTCGTCGAGTGCGGCATCGCCTCGACCGGAGATCGGTGTGCCGACCGAAATGTCCTCGGTACCGGACAGCCGTGCCAGCAGCACGGCCAGAGCGGCGTGCACGATCATGAACGAGCTCGAATTGTGCTGCGCAGCAACGGCGACGAGCCGAGCATGCACTGCGGGGTCGATCGCGAACGAGACGGTGTCGCCGCGCAAGGACGCCACTGCCGGACGCGGACGATCGGTCGGCAACGGCAGCACTTCCGGGCTACCCGCCAACGCGTCGACCCAGTACGTCACCTGCTTCGCCATCAGGGAGTCGGGATCGGATTCCTCGCCGAGGAAACGGCGCTGCCACAGCGCGTAGTCGGCGTACTGCACCGGCAATGGTTCCTGGCTCGGCGCATGACCTGCAGCGCGGGCGCTGTACGCCACCATCAGGTCGCGGGCGAGCGGCGCGCTGGAGAAGCCGTCGGACGAGATGTGATGGACCACCATGACGAGTACGTGTTCGTTCTCGTCCTGACGGATCAGGCGGACGCGCAACGGAACATCGGCCACGACGTCGAAGCCGGCACCGGCGACGGCGCCGATGAGCTCGGCGACCTGCCGGTCGTCCTCTGCGGGAACCGGAGTCAGGTCCGGAACGGCCGATGCCACGTCGAGGACGGACTGCACGGGGCCGTCGTCGGTGAGCGGGAACATCGTTCGAAGAGACTCGTGGCGTGTGAGCACGTCCGCTATGGCCGAGCGCATCGCGTCGACGTCGAGGATGCCGCTCAGGCGCATCGCGAACGCGACGTTGTAGGCAGCCGACTCGGTGTCGTACTGATTGATGAACCACATCCGCTGCTGTGCCAGCGACAGCGGCACCACTGCGGGTCGTTCCTGTGGCACCAACCGAGGCGTCGGTGCGGAGTCCTGTGTGCTGACGTCGATGCCCGCGGACAGCGATCGAACAGTCGGTGAATCGAACAGATCTCGGATGCCGATGTCGGTTCCGAGGGCGGCATTGACGCGTGCGACGAGGCGCATCGCGATCAGCGAGTTGCCGCCGATCTCGAAGAAGCTCGAGGTCGCGCTGACCTGTGCGACGCCGAGCAGATCCGCGAAGACGCCCGCGACGATCTCTTCGACCGGATTCTCCGGTCCGACGAATTCGGACGCAGCAACGGTGAACTCGGGGGCCGGCAGTGCCTTTCGGTCGAGCTTGCCGCTGGCATTGAGAGGAAGTGAGTCGAGTACGACCACATGCGAGGGCACCATGTACCCCGGCAGCCGGCGTCCGGCTTCGGCGATCACCTCGGCCGAGTCGACCGCGTGACCGGACGCGGAGACCACGTAGGCCACCAACGTCTCGCCGGTGTTCGGATCCTTGTGCACCAGAGCGATTGCCTGGGCGACGGACTCCGAGCGCAACAGTACCGCTTCGATCTCGGGAAGCTCGATACGCAGACCACGCAGCTTCACCTGGAAGTCGGTACGGCCGATGTACTCGAGTTCGCCGTCGGCGCGCCAACGAACCAGGTCGCCGGTGCGGTAGAGACGTTCACCCGGCTCGCCGAACGGATCGGCGACGAAGCGATCGGCGGTGAGATCGCCGCGGCCGACATAGCCGCGAGCGAGCTGAACTCCGGCCAGGTACAGCTCCCCGGGAGCACCGATGGGGGCCGGTCGAAGCGACGCGTCGAGCACGTACAGACGGGTGTTCCAGACCGGCGAACCGATGGGAATGGACACGCCGTCGTGGCCGGTGACGTGGTAGTAGCTGACGTCGACGGCGGCCTCGGTAGGACCGTAGAGGTTGTGCAGCTCGGCCTGGGAGAACTGCGCGAACTGCGCGGCGGTGGCGGGCGGAAGTGCTTCGCCACTGCAGAAGACGAGCCGTAGTGACACACAGTCCGCAGCCCGAGCTCCGGCTGCGAACACCGCGAGCATCGACGGCACGAAGTGCGCGGTGGTGATGTGTTCGGCCGCGATGATCTTCGACAGGTACACCGGGTCGCGATGGCCGTCGGGCTCCGCCACGACGAGCTTGGCACCGACCTGTAGGGGCCAGAAGAACTCCCACACCGATACGTCGAACGTGGCCGGGGTCTTCTGCAACACCGTGTCGGCGGGCGCGAGGTGGTACTCGTCCTGCATCCACAGCAGTCGGTTCACGATGGCCGAGTGCGTGACGGCGACGCCCTTGGGTCGGCCGGTGGAGCCGGAGGTGTAGATCACGTAGGCGGTGTTGGCTCCGTGCAGGCTTCCGAGGCGGTCCTGGTCGGTGATCGAGGAGCGGTCGCGATCGGAGACGTCGAGAAGATCCACCGCGAGAACGGGAGTGGCGACCGCGATGTCGATCCAATCGCGGCTCGTGGTGAGAATGCACACCGGCTGAGCGCTCGACAGCACGTAGGACGATCGCTCGACCGGGTGATCGGGGTCGATCGGTACATAGGCACCGCCGGCCTTGACGATCGCGTACATGCCCACTAGCAGATCGATCGAACGTCGGATCGCGAGCCCGACGTGGGACTCGGGCCCCACGCCCAGTGAAATGAGATGCCGTGCAAGCTGATTGGCGCGCTCGTCCAGCTCCAGGTAGGTGATGTGCTCGTCCTCGAAGACGAGGGCGGTCGAGTACGGACTGCGCAGCACCTGACGGTCGAACAGACTGCTCAGAGTCATGTCGACGGCCCCGGTGTGGAGCTGCCGGTGGACCGGATCCTCGATGAGACGTGCGGTGTCGTTCCACTCGAACAGTACGAGTTCTCGTTCGGCCGGGGACAGAATGTCGATGTCGCCGGTACGAATGTCCGTCGAGCTGCCGATGGTCGCGACGATCCTCAGGAACCGGTCGACGAAACGGTCGATGGTCTCGGGATCGAACAGATCCGTTGCGTACGTGAACGACGCCGACAGGGCGCCGGACTCGTCGACCGGTTCCTGGTCGACGCGAAGCTGCAGGTCGAATTTCGCAGTGTCGGTACCGATTTCCTCGAACTCGACGACGAGTTCGGGTAGCTCGAGCACTGCGGTGGCGTTGTTCTGGAATTCGAGGAGCACCTGGAACAGGGGTGAATGATCGGTCGACCTGGCGGGATCGAGTACGTCCACGAGCCGCTCGAACGGAATGTCGGTGTTGTCGAAGGCCGCGAGGTCGGAGCTACGAGCGCCGGCGAGCAGTTCGGCGAAGCTGGCCTGTGGCTCGACCTGCGTGCGAAGAACGAGGGTTCCGACGAACATTCCGACGAGATCGTCGAGTGCTGCGTCCCCTCGGCCGGCGATCGGGGTGCCGATGGCGATGTCCTGGGTGCCGCTCAGGCGCGCGAGGAGCACGGCCAGAGCGGAGTGCACCACCATGAACAGAGTCGACTCGTGTTCGGCAGCAACCGAAGACAGGCGAGCTGCGACATCGGCCGGAATGGTGAACGGTGTGACGCTGCCGCGCATCGACTGACGGGTGGGGCGTGGTCGGTCGAGCGGCATCGGTAGTACGTCGGGAAGGTCGGTCAGCGCGGACTTCCAGAATTCGATCTGGCGTGCTGCCACGGACGTGGGGTCGTTCTCGTCGCCGAGCACGTCGTGCTGCCACAGCGCGAAGTCTGCGTACTGCACCGGCAGTGGCGCCCACGTCGGCTGCGAACCCGCGGATCGAGCACTGTAGGCGACCATGACGTCGCGGGCGAGCGGTGCCATCGAGGCACCGTCGGCAGCGATGTGATGGACCACGATCGAGAGCACGAAGCTCTCCGGGCCGGTGCGGTACAGAACCGCCCGGAAAGGGAGATCGACGGTGACGTCGAATCCCGTTGTGGCGGAGATACGTACGAGCGCGTCGACGGCATCGGCAGCCACGTCGACGACGCGGAGCGGAAGGTTCGGTCCGGTGACGTTCTCGGGCGGAAGTATCACCTGATTCGGCAGGTCGCCCACTGTGGGGAACACCGTGCGCAGCGACTCGTGTCGAGTCAGCACGTCGCCGACGGCAGCGGACATCGCATCGACGTCCAGCCGGCCCGACAGGCGAACGAGAAGAGGAATGTTGTACGCAGGCGAGGATGCATCGAACTGATTGATGAACCACATACGTTGCTGCGCCAGCGACAGCGGAACGGACTCCGGCCGATCGGCGGGAACCAGTGCCGGGCGACGGTGCAGCGATGCGCCCGTCGACTCCGCACGGTCGGCGAGGGTGCGAACCGTCGATGCCTCGAACAGATCGAGGACCCGCAGATCCGTACCCAGAGCTGCGTTGACGCGGGCGATCAAACGTGTTGCGACAAGGGAGTTTCCGCCGAGATCGAAGAAGCTGTCGGTGACGCCGACACGATCGAGCTCCAGTACGTCGCAGAACACGGCAGCCACAGCCGCCTCGTACTCGGTTTCCGGCGACTCCGTGGTGCTCTGCGAACCCAGCTCGGGTTCGGGGAGGGCTTTGCGGTCGAGTTTGCCGGCCGGAGTCAACGGGATCGACTCCAACATCACGAACGCCGAGGGCACCATGTGCGCAGGCAGCACCGACGCCGCATGATCACGCAGCACACCGGCATCGAACGACGCACCGGCCACCGGCAACACATACGACACCAACACCGTCGACCCCGCCGCGGACTCACGCCCGACAGTGACCACGAAATCGACACCCGACACCGACGCCAACACCGAATCGATCTCACCCAACTCGATGCGAAAACCACGCACCTTCACCTGAAAATCGCTGCGCCCCACATACTCCAACGCACCCGAGGCATTCCACCGCACCACATCACCGGTGCGATACATCCGCGAACCCGCACCACCGAACGGATTGGCCACGAACCGCTCCGCCGACCACCCCGACCCCGCGAGATACCCCCGAGCCAACGCCGGACCCGCCAGATACAACTCACCCACCACACCCACGGGCACCGGATTCAACCGCGCATCCAACACCACCTCCGCGAAACCGATCGTCGGCGAACCGATATCGACCGACTCCCCCACCACCAACGCCGACGAAATCGACGAGAAGATCGTCGCCTCCGTCGGACCGTACGCATTGAACATCCGCCGACCCGGCGCCCACCGCGCCACCAACTCCGGAGCACACACATCACCACCGGTGACCACGACCTCCACCGAATCCAACCCCACCGGATCCACCGACGCCAACGCCGCCGGAGTCACGAACGCATGCGTGACCCGCTCCTCAGCGAGCAACGACGCCAACTCCACCCCACCGAACACCATCGCCGGCGCAATCACCATCGTCGCCCCACCCGAGAACGCCAACACGAACTCGAGAATCGACGCATCGAAACTCGGCGACGCGAACGCCAACACCCGAGACGACGGCCCCACACCGAACCGAACCCGCTCCTCGGCAGCCAAGTTCCCCACACCACGATGAGTGACCACCACACCCTTGGGCACACCCGTGGACCCCGAGGTATAGATCAGATACGCCGCATCATCGAGACGCAACACACCCGAACGCTCGGCATCCAACACCGGAGCAGGCGAAGCGAACGCCAGATCCGCCACCACATCGGCATCGTCGAGCACCACCCACGACACCCCACCCACACCCGCAACCGCATCCAGATGCGCACCCAACGTCACACCCACCACAGCACCGGAATCGACCAACATGTGCTCGATCCGATCCACCGGATAATTCGGATCCACCGGCAAGAACGCACCACCGGCCTTCGCCACCGCCCACACCGCCACCACGGACTCCACCGACCGCGACAACGCCAACGCCACGAACGACCCCGGACCCACACCACACGACATCAACACCCGCGCCACACGCGACGACGCCGCATCCAACTCCCCATACGAAAGCACCCGCGAACCCGACACCACCGCAACACCACCGACACCAGCAACACCGACCGCACCAGCCAACAACTCCGGCAACACCACACCCGCAACAGAACGCGGACCACGAACCGGAGCGAGACGCGCACGTTCGGCGGCAGAGAGCAACTCCACGTCACCGACGGCACGCTGTGGGTCATTCGTCAGTGCGTCGACGATGCGCACCAGACGACGACCGATCTGAGCAACACTGCCGGCATCGAACAGTTCTGTGGCGTAATCGATGACGACATGCGGAGATTCGGACTCGTGAACCGTGACGACGAGATCGAAATCTATTCCGTCGCGCGGAAGCGGAGACTCCCCGAAGCGGAGCGCGACCTGGGCGAGGGGGTTGTGCGAGCCGGTTTCGGCCGAGCCGAGTGCTCGGGCTATCTCTGCGAAGGTGGCATCGGCGTGGGCCGACGCATCGACGAACTCTGCCGCGGTGGTGCCGACGAAGTCCGAGAACGACTGACGGCCGTCGGGGCGGGTGCGCAGAACAACCGTCTCGCCGCGGCCGGAGGGTACTGCGATCGAGACGTCGTCGGTGGATGCGAGACGCGAAAGAAGAACGGCCACAGCGGATTCGAGCACGACGAACGGGGTGGTCGAGCTGTCGTCGGCGAGCCGGCTCACGGCATCCCACGCTGCGGACCCCAGGGCAACCTCGTGCGATGCACGAACATGCCCGATGCGCGAAGGCCGGGGGCGGTCGGTCGGCAGCGCGAGCAGGTCCGGTGCATCGGCCAGTCGATCGACCCAGTGGGCTACGTGCGCCGCAGCGCGTCGGCGGCGGCGACCTTCGAGGGCGCTGTCCGGATGAACTTGCAGGACGGGCACGTCCGGGCCGGAGGCGATGAATTCGGTGACCATGTCGACGAAACTGGAGTGATGCGTCGTCAGGTCGTTGTCGTCGTAGCGGTTGGGGTTTGCCCGGAAATCGACGAACGTTCTTGCAGGAGTACCACTCTGGTAAACGTTGACGAGGAGGTCCTCGACCGGGCCGGACGTGACGATGTTGAATTCGCCGACGATCGAGCCGAGCTGAATCTGCTGATGGAACAGCATCATGTTGACCATCGGGCCGGCGAGTTGTTTGTCGCTTCCCGTGGCTGCCAACTCGCGCCGGATGTCTTCGATGCTGAACCTCTGGTGCCGCAACGCACCCATCAGCTCGAGCTGTACCTGCTGTACGAGTTCACCGACGGTGGCCTTCTCGGAGACGCGCATCGGAATGGGTGCGACGTTGACCAACATTCCGCCGGATCGACGGAGGAGGGCCGTGGTGCGCGCGGACACGGGGATGTTGACCAGGACGTCTTCTCGCCCGGTCATGCGCGAGAGGTAACAGCCGAATGCAGCGATGAACACCGCGGCGGCCGTCCCGCCCTTCGTCGAGTCCGACGCTTCGAGTTCGGTGACGACGTCATCGGGCAGTGCGACACTGCGCAGCTTGCTGGCCGCGATGGTACGACCGGGTGTGTTGGACAGCGTGGCACCGTCGTGGATGCCCGCGGCCCTCGATGTCCAGTACTCCTTGTCCGTCTCGAAACGAGTGGACGTCCGGTACTCCTGATCGAGGTCGTACAGTCGCCGAAGTTCGGCTGCCTTGTTCGGCTCGGGTTCGACATTCTCGACCGCTGCGGTGTAGAGCGCAGCGGTGCGCTGGACCAGTGTCATGGCACCGTAGCCGTCGAGGGCGACGTGGTGGATCTTGCTGTACCAGAGGTTGCGTTCGTCCTCGACCTGAAGAATCCAGCTGTCGACGAGCGGATCGTTCTCCATGTCGACCGGCTTGACGTAGTTCTCGTCTATCCACGCCAGCGCCGACGCCATCGGATCGTCTTCGCCGCGAAGATCCAGGTAGTGCACCGACTGAACTATGCCGTGGTCGACCGTCTGAACCGGCTCCCCGTCGATCTGGGCCAGGCGCAGGTAGGCAGACTGGAACTCGTGGCCGGCGCGGGCCGACGCCTCCTGGAGAACCGCTATGTCGAGTGGTCCGCGCAGATCGACGTATTGGGCGATACAGACAGCGACGTCAGGCGCGAGTTGTTGCGCAAACCACATTCCGCGCTGCGCCGAGGACAGCGGGAAGGAATTGTCGAACCCTGTTCCGGTCGGCGGGACCTGAGAGCCACCGGTGGTCACTGCGCGCATTCACTTGCCTTTCGGCGGGACGGAGGCACCGGCAAAAGCCGACGTCGAACCCGTGGAATCGGAGCCTTCGGCCTGGTGAGAGATCTCCGGCCGCGGCGGCGTCTGCGCGCGATTGAGCAATTCTGGCGTCCGTTCTGGTCTGCGTTCGTATCGGTCCACACACACTCGATGGCGGTTGTGGGGCTGTTTGGATTCGTCGCCTGGAGCTTGTCGGATTGAAACAGGGAAGAACCCCGTTTTCACCGGGCGGGCTGCATCGCGGGAACCTCACGCGAAGTAGAGCCGATCGACGGTGTCCGTGAACTCAGGAACACGGTTCCCCCTCCCTGTCAGGCGCTCGATCCGGACGCGGCATCGATGCCGATTGTTCGCTCCCCTGACATCGTGACCGAGGCGGCGTTCGGGGGCACGACGGCGGCCGCATCCTGGACCTCCAACACCTCCAGCGGCTTACAAAGATACAACATCGGCGAAGTTCTTTTGTGCGGTAGTCCTAGTGGGCATCGATTGTTCGGGGAAGCTTGTTACAAGATCGCTTGTGTGCGCCACCCGACCGCCGTTTTTACATCGAACGAATGATTGTGATTCGGACCGTCGATGCGCCGAATACCGACCCGAACGAACTTGACGACTGTTTCATTCCCGAAGCCGTCGACGTCGGACGCCGACGAGCGTCGCGATCAACCCCAATGCCGCGGCCAGAATCAGCGCCAGCTCCGCGCCGAAACCGATGCGTGTTGCCGGTGTGAGCGAGCTCCGCAGTTCGACCGTCGATACCAGTACATCCGGCTCGAAGAGCGGGGTTTGCTGCAGGACGTTCCCCTCGGGTCCGACTACGGCACTGACGCCGCTCGTCGCGGCAACCACGACGGTGCGTCCGTGTTCGACGGCTCGCACCCGCGACATCGCCAGCTGTTGATACGTCATTTCGGTATCGCCGAACGTGGCGTTGTTGGTGGGGATCGCGATGAATTGCGCACCCGAACGAACGGACTCGTCGAGGGCCCGATCGAATGCGACTTCGTAACACGTGGCTATTCCGGCCGCTATTCCTGCAGCGTGTACGACACCGTTTCCATTTCCAGGAACGAAATAGCCCGCTCGATCGGCGTATTCCGAAAACAGCCGAAAAAAACTTCGGTACGGCAAGTATTCACCGAAGGGCTGAATGATCTTCTTGTCGTGCCGCTCCCCTGGTCCGTCGGCACCGTTCCACGCGATGACGGAATTGGTGTTCGTGTTGTTCGCGTTGACCAGGACGGTGCCCACAAGAATCGGGGCACCGACGGCAACCGACGCCTGCGTGATGAGCGTCGCAGCGTCGGAGTTGCGCAGCGGGTCGATATCCGATGCGTTCTCCGGCCACACGACGAGATCCGGCGCGGGTTGCCTGCCCGCGTCGACATCGGCGGCCAGCGCCATCGTCTCGCGCACATGGTTGTCCAGTACCGCGCGTCGCTGCGCGTTGAAGTCCAGCCCCAGGCGAGGAACACTGCCCTGAATGGCAGCGATCGTCGCCGTGCGATCGCCGTCCCCGGTGTCGTTCGTGTGCAGAGTCGGGATCAGCGACACCGCAGCGATCGATGCGATCGCCGTGGTCACGACCGGTCCGACGAGCGATCGGGCGGTGACGCGACGCGTGAGTGTCAGCACCAGCGCGGCCAGTCCGGTACCGGTGAGCGCGACCCCGAAACTGAGCAGCGGTGCGCCTCCGATGCTCGCCAACGGAAGCAACCAGCCCTCGGGTTGTCCGAACGCCAGCCGGCCCCACGGAAACCCTCCGAAAGGAACGCTCGACCGAAGCCACTCGGCGGCGCTCCACATCAGGGCCATCGACAGCGGCCACCACGCGCTCCGCGCAACCAGCACGGCCGTCATACCGAACAGACCGAGGAACACCGATTCGGCTGCGGCCAGCGCGAGCCACGGCACCGGGCCGACGTAGACGCCGATCCACGGGAGCAGAGGAACGAAGAAGGCGAGGCCGGCCACGTAGCCGTATCCGAATCCGCCTTTCAGCGACACCGATCGGCGGCCGCCGAACCCCGTCAGAACCAGTGCCAGTACTGCGATGCCGATGGGTGCCAGAAACCAGAGCGTTCGCGGCGGAAAACTGGCGAAGACGAGCGCGCCGGCAACGGCAGCCAGGACGGTCGACAGCGCAGGTCCGTACAGCCGGGTCAGTCGCGCGGTCGAGGGGTTCTCACTGCTCATGAACGACCCGTCCACGGTGCACCGTCATCGAGCAGCGGGGACCGACGGACGACGCCTCGAGGCTGGGCAGCGGTGCCACGCCCGCACGGGGGTCGGTCGACCACCGTTGAACGCTGTCCTTCGGTGCTCGCACGACGAGCTCGTCCACGTCCCACACCGCAAAGGACGCGGGGGCTCCCGGCACCAGTGTTCCGGCCAAACCGTCGCGCACTCCCCCCGCCCGCCATGCACCGCGCGTCGCAGCCGAGAACGCAGCACGGGGCGACACCGAGCTCCCCGGAGTGCGGTGGTTCGCCGCAGCGCGGACCGTCGCCCACGGATCGAGGGACGTCACCGGCGCATCGGAGCCGAACGCCAGCGAGACTCCCGCAGACGCCAGGCGTGCGAACGGATGGAGTTCGGCAGCGCGCTCGGCACCCAGACGCGCGGCGTAGAGGCCGTCGGCTCCGCCCCACGCCGCGTCGAACGCCGGCTGCATGCTGGCGATGACGCCCCACGACGCCAACAGGTCGGCTTGCTGCGCGGACACCATTGCCACGTGCTCGAGCCGGTGTCCGCAGGACGCGACGGCGGGTGTGCCCAGATCGGCGACCACCCGGCCGAATGCAGTGACGGCGGCCGACACAGCGGCGTCGCCGATGACGTGGAAGCCGGCCTGAATTCCGGCCGTCGTGCAGGCGGCGATGTGTGCAGCTATGGCGTCGACATCTGCGTACGACACACCGGTTCCGGGACCATCGGCGTACGGCGAGCTCAACCATGCGGTGTGCGACCCGAGGGATCCGTCGACGAAGATATCGCCTGCCAATCCGTGGGCACCGGTCTCTTCGAGCAACTCACGGGCGCGTTCGGCGGTATCTGCCAGCTCGCCCCAGTAGCCGCGTATTTCGACGCCGTGCTCGGTGTTCATGAGTTCGCGGAAATCGTCGATGCCCGACACCACCGGTCCCGCACATTCGTGAACCGCGACGATCCCGTGCGCCGCGGCGTCGTCCAGCGCAGCAGCCCTTGCTCGGCGTCGGGTGTCGGCGGTGAGCAGCGAGCGAGCGGTCTGCCGAGCACGATGGTGCGCGTCTGCGGTCAGTGGAGACTGTTCGGAGTAGCCGGAAGTGGCGTCGGCAGCGGACGCGGCGAACCGCAACCGGGTGGATACGGCGGCAGAATGCGAGTCGACTCGGGTGAGGTACACCGCTCGTCCGGGAGCAGCCGCATCGAGTTCGGCGGTGGTGGGAGGACGTTGTTCGGACCAGGTCGACTCGTCCCAACCGTGACCCCAGAGCAGTTCGTCTTCCGAGGATGCCGCATGTTCTCGCACCATGCGCAGGCACTCTTCGATCGACGTGGACCGGCTCAGGTCCAGGCCGATCAGCGACAGTCCGAGGTCGGTCACGTGAACGTGCGTGTCCACGAACGCCGGAGCAACGAAAGAACCGGCCAGATCGGTGATGGGAACGCCGGGGTGCAAGGCTCTTCCGGTGCGATCCTCACCGATCCAGCTGATGATTCCGTCGGTCACGGCCATGGCGGTGGCATCGGGAGCCGAAGGACTGTAGATCCGTCCGCCGCAGAACAATTCGGTGGTCACGAGCGACCAGTCTGCCCCTACCGGTGGGGCTTGGGGAAATCCCCGGCAGCGGGATCGACGCGGCCCGGGTCGATCACCTCACCCTCGAGAACGAGCGACGGCCCGGTGGTTCGTGGTCCGCGATTCTCGTCGGCCGTACGGTCGTCGAGTACCTCACCGTCGATGACCGTGGGGCGCATGCGCCGAGTGGACGCCGCGACTCGGGGCAGCCACCGCGCGGCCGCCCACAGCACGGCAGGCCGGAGCAGCCAGCGAGTCGGTGGGATCAACAGCAACAGGCCTACCACCGTGGTCACCAGGCCGGGCACGAACATGGCCACCGACCCTGCAGCGAAGAGTGCGCCGTCGGCCACGGCTCCCTCGGCCGAGCGTTCACCCTGCGATGCGCGTCGCAGGCCGTCCAGTACCCGCCGGCCTTGCGAACGGACCAGCAACGAACCGACCAACGATCCGGCGATGAGCAGCACCACGGTCCACAGCACACCGAGTGCACTGCCCACAGCGACCAGGGCTGCAACCTCGACCACGACGTAGAGCACGAACAGAGCGAGCATGACGGTCCTTTCTTCGCTTGGTCCGTACAACGTCCGGCACAGTCGTTTTTCTCCCGATGCGTCCTGTTTGCCTGGAGATTCTCAGGATCCGGGTCTGACGAGGCCGGATTCGTAGGCGAGTACGACGGCTTGCACTCGGTCACGTACTCCCAGTTTGGTCAGTATTCGGCCGATGTGGGTCTTGATGGTCGCCTCGGACAGGTGCAACACCGTCGCGATCTCGGCATTGGACAGCCCGGTTGCCAGGTGCGCCATGACCTCTCGCTCACGCCCGGTCAGGCCGTCCAGTACCGATGGGTCGACGGCCGGCTCGGTGCGCTCGACGAACCGCGACAACAGCCTCTTCGTGACTTTCGGTGATACGACGGCGTCACCCGCAGCCACGCTCCGAATCGCGGATACCAGATCCTCGGGCGGTGTGTCCTTGAGCAGAAATCCACTGGCTCCTGCCCTGAGCGCACCGAGTACGTGCTCGTCGAGATCGAACGTCGTCATGACCAGAACCCTGGTGTCCGATCCCGATTCGGTGATCGCTCGAGTGGCGGAGACCCCGTCGATCCCGGGCATGCGGACGTCCATCAAGACCACGGCGGGCGCCAACCGTGCCACGGCTTCGATGGCACCGGAGCCGTCGGACGCTTCACCGATCACCTCGATGTCGTCCTGGGCTTCGAGCACCATGTTCAGGCCCATTCGCATCAGTTCCTGGTCGTCCACGACGACAACGGTGATCGGCACCGACACAACCTAACGCCTACTCGATCGGCAGTCTCGCCCGCACGAGCCAGGAGCCCTGGGGTGTTCGACCGACCTGCAACGTGCCCTGCAACACCGCGACTCGCTCCCGCATCCCCACCAGTCCGTGTCCTCCGCCACGGGTCGGTGGCGCCGCACTGCCGGTGCCGTTGTCGGAGATCTCGACGGTGACGGTGTCTGCTTCGCGTGCGACCCGCACGACGGCTCGTGGGGCATGGCCGGCGTGCCGAAGAACGTTCGTCAGCGATTCCTGGACGAGTCGGTGTACGCCGAGACTGATCGCCGGACTGATGTCGTCGAGATTGCCCGTCTGTTCCAACTCGACGTTCAGGCCCGCTCGACTCATCATTTCCACGACGCGGGCCAGACCGGCCGTGCCGTACTCGGGCATGTCGTCCGCGTCGGGGGTCGTTCGCAGCAGTGCGACCGTTCTACGCAGTTCGGCCAGCGCCTGCCGGCCCGTCGCCGAGATGTTGGCCACCGCCTGCTCGGCACGTTCGGGGTTGCGCCGGATGGCATACGACGCCCCGTCGGCCTGGACCACCATCACGCTCACCCCGTGGGCGACGACATCGTGCAGCTCGCGCGCGATGCGTGTTCTTTCCATGAGCACGGCCTCCTCGGCGCGGCGATCCCGGTCGTACTCGGCCACGATCAGTCGGGCCTCCATCGCCTCGTCGTATGCGCGTCGGGCACCGAGGAATTCGGCAGCGACCCACGACAGTGCGTACAGCAGAGCGCTGAACAGCAGCGTCGTGAACAACGGCTGGTGGAAGAGCAACAACGACGACACCGAGTAGGCGGCCACACCGGCGGCGTAGACGGCCCCCTGTGCGCGGCCGACGTAGGCCACCAGGGTGTAGAGCATGATCGGCAACGCCAGTGCGGCCGGATGGCCGTTGGAGGTATCCCCGACCATGGCTCCCCACACGTCGGCGACGAACGTCGACACGAGCGCCACGGCCGCCACGGACCTGGGGAACCGACGCCGCCACGCGACGGGAACGGTCAGGACCACCGAGAAGGCCAGAAACAACGGCCCGTTCAGGCCGTCGGCCGAACTCACGAAAACGAGAATCTCGATGACGAAAAGCCCACTGGCGAGCAGTGCGTCGGCCACGAACGGTTGGCCACGGAGCCACAGGCTGAATCGACGCATGTGATTGAGTTTGCCGTATGACTGTCGCGGACTGGGGATTGTTGATGGCCGCCGCGACGGCAGCAGGATGGGTCGACGCCGTGGTCGGCGGCGGCGGTCTCATTCTGTTGCCGGCGATCTTGCTCGTGGCACCGCAACTGACACAGCAGGCAGCCCTCGCGACCAACAAGGCGACCGCAGTCTTCGGAACAGTCGCCGCCGTCGTCACGTTCGCCCGCAAGGTCTCGCTCGACTGGAAGGTGCTCGTTCCTGCCGGCGCGATCGCGGCGACGACCTCGGCGGCGGGCGCTGCCGCGGTGTCGTTGATCGACCGCGACCTCTTCGTGCCGATCATCATGGTCGTGCTGGTCGGCGTTGCGGTACTGGTGACCTGCCGACCGACCATCGGTCGTACCGCGGCACCGTCGCCCCCGACCCATCGCAAAGTTCTGATCGTGATCGGTCTCGCCGCAGCCGGCATCGGGTTCTACGACGGCATTCTCGGACCCGGCACCGGCACCTTCCTCATCATCGTCTTCGCGACGATGCTGGGCACCGAATTCGTCCGCAGCGCCGCGATGGCAAAGGTGATCAACGTCGGCTCCAATGTCGGTGCGCTGACCTACTTCGCATTCACCGGCAGTGTGTACTGGCAACTCGGTGCTGCGATGGCCGCCTGCAATGTCGTCGGTGCGGTACTCGGTTCGAGGACGGCGGTCGCCAGGGGTGCAGGCTTCGTCAGGATCGTGTTGCTCGTCGTCGTGATCGGCATGGTCCTACGCCTCGGCTGGCAACAATTCGGCTAGCGTCACAGTCGTGACGACACCATCGGACCGGTCGGTCGACGCCGATTTCCTCGCCCTCCCCCTGCGAGAACTTGCCGACGCGGCCCTGAGCGCGGCGCGCACGGCCGGAGCCTCGCATGCGGACTTCCGGGTGCAGCGGCTGACGACCCAGTCGATTTCACTGCGCGACGGCTCGGTGCAATCCGCCGTCGACGCGGGGGAAATCGGGTTGGCGGTGCGCGTGGTCGTCGACGGCACCTGGGGTTTCGCCTCTCACGCCGAGCTGAGTACCGACGCGGCTGCCACCACGGCGCGGCGTGCGGCCGAGGTGGCGACGGCGTTACGCGTGCTCAACCGCGAACGGGTCGAACTCGCGCCCGAACCGGTGTACTCGGACGCGGTCTGGGTCTCGCAGTACGAGATCGACCCGTTCGACGTTCCCACCACCGACAAAGTGGCGCTGCTGGCCGAGTACTCGGCCAGGTTGTCCGCCTCCGACGGCGTCGACCACGTCACGGCGTCGGTGCTGCAGGTCAAGGAACAGTCGTTCTATGCCGATTCGGCGGGCAGCTCGATCACTCAGCAACGGGTACGACTACACCCTCAGTTCGAGGCCACTGCCGTGGACCGAGCGGCCGGTGCGTTCGATTCGATGCGGACATTGGCACCGCCGGTCGGACGCGGCTGGGAATACCTCGGTGAACACAGCACGTGGGACTGGGCGGACGAACTCGCGCGCATCCCGGAGTGGCTGGCCGAGAAGGTCAAGGCCCCGTCGGTGGTGGCAGGTCCGACGGATCTCGTCATCGATCCCACCAACCTGTGGCTCACCATCCACGAATCCATCGGACACGCAACGGAATACGACCGAGCGATCGGGTACGAGGCCGCCTACGCCGGGACGTCCTTCGCCACACCCGATCAGCTCGGAACCTTGCGTTACGGCTCACCCATCATGCACGTCACCGCAGACCGGACCGAGGTGAACGGTCTCGCCAGTATCGGCTACGACGACGACGGCGTGGCCGCGCAGAAGTGGGATCTGGTTCGCGACGGAACACTCGTCGGCTACCAACTCGATCGGGTCTTCGCCCCGAGGCTCGGACTGGAACGGTCCAACGGATGCTCCTACGCCGACTCCGCACATCACGTTCCGATCCAACGCATGGCGAACGTGTCGTTGCAGCCCGATCCCGACACCGACCGGTCGACCGAGGAGGTCATCGCCGCGGTCGAGGACGGTATCTACGTGGTCGGCGACAAATCGTGGTCGATCGATATGCAGCGGTACAACTTCCAGTTCACCGGACAACGCTTCTACCGGATTCGAAACGGTGTGCTCGACGGCCAGGTGCGCGACGTCGCCTATCAAGCGACGACGACGGATTTCTGGGGTTCGATGGAACTGCTCGGAGGTCGCTCCACCTGGAAACTCGGTGGGGCATTCAACTGCGGCAAGGCCCAACCCGGTCAGGTCGCCGCGGTCAGTCACGGTTGCCCGGTCGCACTGTTCCGCGGGGTCAACGTCCTCAACACCCGATCGGAGGCAGGTCGATGATCGAGCCGCAGCAGGTGATCGAACGTGCGTTGGCGTGTGCGAACGTCGACGACACCGTCGTCCTCGTCACCGACTCCAGCGACGCGACGCTTCGGTGGGCGGGCAATTCGATGACCACGAACGGCGTCTCCACTTCGAGGCAGTGGGTGGTGGTGTCCATCGTCCGGAACGGGGACGTGGCGCGGGTGGGTTCGGTGTCGTCCACCAGTGTCGATCCGAGCGAGATCGCGGACGTCGTGCGTGCCAGTGAAGCAGCGGCCCGCGCCGCCGAGCCTGCGGACGACGCGATGCCGCTGCTGACCCCCGATTCCGAGCCGGACGGCTGGGATCGACACGCGCAGGCCACGTCGATCGACGTGTTCGGTTCGCTGGCAACGGAACTGAACGTCGGATTCGACGGCCGAGACACGTTGTACGGATTCGCCGAGCATCGCGTCGACAACGTGTGGCTCGGAACCTCGACCGGAGTGCGACGCACGTTCACACAGCCGACCGGGTCGATCGAAGTCAACGGAAAGCGGTCCGGGGCGAGTGCCTGGGTGGGAAAAGGTACAGCCGATTTTCGCGACGTGTCGGCGGCATCGATGCTCGGAGAATTGTCCACCAGGCTGGGCTGGGCGCAGAACACCGTGGAGCGTCCCGCCGGTCGGTACGACACGGTGTTGCCGCCCTCCGCCGTGGCCGATCTGATGATCTACCTGATGTGGACCATGGAGGGGCGCGGGGCCCAGGAGGGGCGCACCGCACTCTCGCGGGCCGGTGGCACCCGAGTCGGCGAGAAGCTCACCGAGCTGCCGCTGACGCTGCACTCCGACCCGCGCGAGCCCGGTCTCGGGTACGCGCCGTTCGTCGCGGCGGGCTCCTCCAGTGATGCGGTGTCGGTGTTCGACAACGGTCTCGGCATCGACCGGGTCGATTGGATCCGGGACGGCGCGATCGCAGCACTGGCCTATACACGCGCCGGAGCCCGGAAGTTCGAGGTACCCGTTGCCGTCCCCGGGGAGAATCTGATCCTCACCGGCGGCAGCGACACCGGGATCGACGCGATGGTCGCGTCGACCGAGCGCGGGCTGTTACTGACGACACTGTGGTACATCCGAGAGGTCGATCCGACCTCGTTGCTGCTCACGGGTCTCACCCGCGACGGTGTCTACGCCATCGAGGACGGCCGGATCATCGGAGCCGTCAACAACTTCCGGTTCAACGAGAGTCCTCTGGATCTGTTGCGACGTGTCACCGAGGCCGGACGGACCGAGGCGACACTGCCGCGCGAGTGGAAGGACTGGTTCACTCGCACGGCAATGCCGCCGCTGCGCATTCCGGACTTTCACATGTCCTCGGTCAGCGCCGCGCAATAGGGTCTGCGGGGTCGTTCCCGCAGGCCCTGCGTCCGACCGTTACTTGTCGGGTCCGGACAACTCGAGAGCGATGTTGTCGGGGTCGCGGAACTCCACGATGGACAGTCCGGGCCCTGCGTCCTTGATGCCCTCGTGCGCGATGCCGAGCTCATCGAGCGTCTTGACTGCATCCTCGAGCGCGGCACGGGTATCGACGGTGAAGCTGAGGTGGTCCAGCCCACAACGATCTTCGGCGAAGGTGTCGTCGCTCGGCGCGACCGGGCGCAGACCGAGCAAACCCCCGCCGAACTTGTAGATCACGCCGCCGAAGAGGAACCACAGGGCTTTCTTGGTCTCCTCGTCCGCGTCGGGATCCCAGGCGTAGGCCACCTCGAAGCCGAACACCGAGTCGTAGAACGATCGGGATCGGTCGATGTCACTGACGGTGAGTCGGACATGGTTGTAATCGGTCACTGCAATAGGCACGTGGTGCTCCGTTCCGGCAGCAGGGGAAGCCGCCTCATGAAGCATTCGGAACTGCGCATACCAACGATGGTGTCGTCGTGCAGACCGGTTACGCGGGAGTGATCGCGAGCCCGACCGAGCCGCTCTTGCCCCTTCGAAGAACGCTGCCCTTCACGGTGAGCCAGCCCAGGATGCCGTACTTCGACACTATCGCCGCGCGCGCTTTCTCGGTGCCGGCTGCATCGAGGATCTCGGCTGTCGCGTCGACCGCGTCGCCCTGGGGTTTGCCGCGCATGTCGCACGGTGCGAGCAGAACCTTCGAGTTACGGCGAATGCGCTTGACCTTCCACGAATCCGACACCGTCCACACGAGCAGACGATCACCGTCGAGCGCACCCCAGAGCGGGGTCGGTACGGCGGTGCCGTCCTTCTTGAACGTCGTCAGCAGTACGTACTTGCCCTTGGCAATGTCCTCGAAGGTGGCAGTCATACCGAGAAGGGTACGTCGCTACTCCCCCTCGAGCTCACCTTCGGTTTCCAGGTACACCTGGCGCAAGCCGTCGAGAACCTGCTTGTCCGGCTCGGCCCACATCTTGCGCTCCGCGGCCTCGAGCAGTCGTTCGGCAATACCGTGCAGTGCCCAGGGATTGGACTGTTGCATGAACTTCTGGTTCTGCTCGTCGAGCACATAGGTCTCGGCCAACTTCTCGTACATCCAGTCCTGCACCACATCGGTGGTGGCGTCGTAACCGAACAGGTAGTCCACGGTCGCCGCCATCTCGAACGCACCCTTGTAGCCGTGCCTGCGCATGGCTTCGAGCCACCGAGGGTTGACGACCCGAGCGCGGAAGACGCGGGCGGTTTCTTCCGAGAGTGTGCGCGTGCGAACCGATTCCGGCCGCGTGCTGTCACCGATGTATGCCTCGGGCGACTTTCCGGTCAGCGCGCGCACCGTCGCGACCATGCCTCCGTGGTACTGGAAGTAGTCGTCGGAATCGGCGATGTCGTGCTCACGTGTATCGGTGTTCTTGGCGGCCACGGCAATACGCTTGTACGCAGTGCGCATGTCGTCCGACGCGGGTACTCCGTCGAGTCCGCGGCCGTAGGCGAAGCCGCCCCAGGTGGTGTACACCTGAGCGAGGTCGTCGTCGCTGCGCCACGTCTTGCTGTCGATCAGCTGAAGCAACCCGGCGCCGTACGTTCCTGGCTTCGACCCGAAAATGCGTGTCGTAGAACGTCGTTCGTCACCGTGTTCGGCCAGATCGGCCTGCGCGTGTGCACGGACGTAGTTCTGCTCGGGCTCCTCGTCCAACGCAGCCACCATCCGAACCGCGTCGTCGAGAAGGGCGAGCACGTGCGGAAACGCGTCACGGAAGAATCCACTGATCCGAACCGTCACATCGATGCGAGGGCGGCCGAGCTCGTCGAGGTCGATCACCTCGAGGCGCGTCACCCGGCGCGAGGCCTCGTCCCACACCGGGGAGACTCCGAGCAGAGCGAACACCTCGGCGATGTCGTCGCCCGAGGTGCGCATGGCCGAGGTGCCCCACACCGAGAGACCGACGGATTTCGGCCACTCGCCGTGATCCTGGCGGTAGCGTGCGAGCAGGGATTCTGCCATCGCCTGACCGGTCTCCCACGCCAGTTTCGACGGCACGGCCTTCGGGTCGACCGAGTAGAAATTGCGGCCGGTAGGAAGCACGTTGATCAGGCCGCGCAGCGGTGAACCGCTCGGACCCGCCGCGATGAACCCGCCGTCGAGAGCGTGCAACACCTGCTCGATCTCGCGGGAAGTTCCGCGTAGACGCGGTACCACCTCGGCGGCGGCGAACCTCAGAATCTCTGCGACCACGTCACCGTGTTCGCCCGCAACCCGCTCGGCCTCGGCCGGTTTCCACTGCGTCGCTTGCATTGCCGCGACCAGTCCGTGCGCGACGGCCTCGATGCTGTCGACGCGCGTGCGTTCCTCGTCGCCGTCCTCGCTGAGCCCGAGAGCTTCGCGTAGACCGGGCACCGTCTGCTCGCCGCCCCACATCTGCCGAGCGCGCAGCATCGCCAGCACCAACTCGACCTCGGCATCGCCGACGGGCTCCTGGCCCAGGATGTGCAGCCCGTCGCGGATCTGCACGTCCTTGATCTCGCACAGCCATCCGTCGACGTGCAGCAGCATGTCGTCGAACACTTCCTCGTCGGGACGCTCGTCGAGTCCGAGGTCCTTGTGCATCTGTGCCGCGGTCATCAGTGTCCAGATCTGCTGGCGAATGGCCGGTAGCTTGGCCGGATCGAGAGCCGAAATGTTCGCGTGTTCGTCCAGCAGCTGTTCGAGCCGAGAGATGTCTCCGTAGCTCTCCGCTCGCGCCATCGGCGGGATGAGGTGATCGACGAGAGTGGCGTGGGCTCGCCGCTTGGCCTGTGTGCCCTCCCCCGGATCGTTGACCAGGAAGGGATAGATCAGCGGCAAGTCGCCCAATGCAGCGTCGGTGCCGCAGGAGGCGGACATGCCGAGGGTCTTGCCGGGGAGCCATTCCAGGTTTCCGTGCTTACCGAGATGAACCATCGCGTCGGCCCCGAAGCCGCCGTCCTCGCGGGCTGCGGAGATCCACCGGTAGGCGGCCAAATAGTGATGGCTCGGCGGCAGATCCGGGTCGTGATAGATCGCAACGGGCTTCTCACCGAATCCGCGCGGCGGCTGAACCATGATGACCACATTGCCGAATTGCATTGCTGCGATGACGATCTCACCGTCGGGATCAGCGGAACGATCGACGTAGAGATCACCCGGTGCCGGTCCCCAATGTTCGATCACACCCTCGCGAAGGTCGTCGGGAAGCTGCTCGAACCAGGTTCGATACCGGGCCGCCGAAATACGAATGGGATTGCCCTCGAGCTGGGCGTCGGTGAGCCAGTTGGGGTCCTGACCGCCACGGGCGATCAGGGCGTGGATCAGTGCGTCGCCGTCTCGGGCCGCCAGACCGGGCACCGAATCCGGGCCCTCGAGCGGTCCGAGGTCGTAGCCTGCCTCACGCATGTCCGACATCAACGCGATCGCGCTGGCGGGAGTGTCGAGGCCGACGGCATTGCCGATGCGGGCATGTTTGGTGGGATACGCCGAGAACATCAGGGCGATTCGGCGGTCGGCGGCCGGGATGTGTCGGAGCCGCGCATGGCGGACGGCGATGCCGGCAACGCGTGCTGCTCGCTCGTGGTCCGGAACGTAGGTGGTCAGGCCGTCGTCGTCGATCTCCTTGAACGAGAACGGAACCGTGATGAGGCGGCCGTCGAATTCCGGGACCGCGACCTGCGTGGCCACGTCGAGTGGGGAGAGTCCGTCGTCGTTCTCGGACCACGTCGCGCGGGAACTCGTCAGGCACAGACCCTGCAGGATCGGAACGTCGAGGGCGGCGAGTTCGGCGACATCCCAGGCTTCGTCGTCGCCGCCTGCCGAAGCACCGGCGGGTTTGGTGCCGCCTGCAGCCAGCACGGTCACGATCAAGGCATCCGCCGACTTCAGCGTCTCCAGCAAGTCGGCTTCCGCCGTGCGCAGTGACGCACAGTAGATCGGCAGTGCGTTCGCCCCGGCGTTCTCGACTGCGGCGGCGAGGGCATCGATGTAGGTGGTATTTCCGGCGAGATGCTGAGCGCGGTAGTACAGAATCGCCACGGTCGGGCCGTCGGAGTGCTGGGCGGAGTTCCGCTCGAGGTGGCCCCACGTCGGCAGGTGTCGAGGTGCGTCGAAACCGTGACCGGTGAGCAGCACTGTGTCGGACAGAAAGTTGTACAGCTGCCGCAGATTGCCCGAGCCGCCCTCGGCCAGATAGTTGTGCGCTTGGGCGGCGACGTTGGCGGGCACCGTGGAGATCTCCATCAGATCCGCATCCGGGGCCTGCTCGCCGCCCAGCACGACCACGGGCAAACCGGTGGCCAGGACGGCCTCGATTCCCGACTCCCACGAGCGACGCGATCCGAGAATGCGGACGATGATCAGCTCGGCCGATTCGGCCATCGACGGGATGTCTTCCGCCAGCAGGCGGGACGGGTTGCCCCACGTGAAATCGGCCCCACTGGCGCGGGCACTGAGCAGATCGGTGTCCGATGTGGACAGCAACAGAAACACGGGTAACGCCCTCCTCGGGGTTTCGCGCCCCTGGATCGGTGAATCGTCCGAGCTCGTCGGTGAGAGGGTCCGACTCCCGCCCCGTCCCGAAGGCACGATCCTCGAGAACAGGTCCCATGAACCATTCCCGACGGGCTGCTCTCGACGAACTACAGGGCGGTCACGGTGGCGCGACCGTACCGGGATTTCACCGGTTTCCTCTCGGCCGGAGCCGTGAACATCGAATGCTACCGGTGCCGGGACGAGATCGGGCCACCCGTGGCACTTGTAGCCTGGTGAACATGAGTTCGCCCAGTAGGTCCGTGCCCGACGGCTGCCCCGGAGCTCTGTCGACGCACCGAGCGGCGGACGGTCCGTTGGCCAGAATCCGGCTCCCGGGCGGCCTCGTGCTGCCGGAGCAGATGCAGGTCCTGGCCGAGGCCGCGGCCGAGCTCGGTGACGGCTCGCTCGAACTCACGTCGAGGGGCAACATCCAGGTTCGTGCGGTCTCGGACCCGGACGAGCTCGCGAACAGGTTGGCCGCGGCCGGGTTGCTGCCGTCTCCGACGCACGAGCGCGTGCGCAACATCCTCGCCTCGCCGCTGTCGGGCCGGGTCGGCGGACTCACCGACGTCCGCAGTCTCGTCGGCGAGCTCGACGCTGCCGTGTGCGCTCGCCCCGAGCTCGCCGAACTACCCGGCCGAACATTGTTCGCCCTGGACGACGGCCGTGGGGATCTGTGCGGACTCGAACCCGACTTCGGGGTGTACGCCCAGGCCGACGGGTCGTTTGCAGTGCTGTTGGCAGGACGCGACAGCGGTGTACGCGTCGACCGCGAGCACGTGGTCTCGACTCTGCTCGACTGCGCGGATGCCTTCGTCCGGTTGCGCCACAAGGAATGGCGACTGGCGGAACTGGACGGCGGTGCCGCGCGCATCGTCGACGTGCTCGGGTTGCAGGCCGGACCGGTACTGGCCATGCCCGCGCCGGTCGAGGTGCCACCGATCGGCTGGCTCGATCAGGACGACGGCCACGTTGCGCTCGGCGCAGGTCTGGCCAACGGCGTCCTCGGCGCGCGGTTGGCCGAATTCCTCGCGGCCGTCGATCGTCCGCTGATCGTGACGCCGTGGCGATCGCTGATCGTGGGTGATCTGGACGAGGAACCGGCCGAACAGGTCGTTCGAGTTCTCGCACCCATGGGCCTGATCTTCGACGCCGCGTCACCGTGGATCCGAGTCAGTGCCTGTACCGGATCGCCCGGCTGCGAGAAGTCCCTCGCCGACGTCCGAGCCGACCTCGCGGCCGCGGTCGACGCGCGGATGACGCCACGGGACGAGCGGCAGCATTGGTCCGGTTGCGAGCGTCGATGCGGCCGACCCAAAGGCGAGGTGACCGACGTCATTGCGACGGGAATCGGCTACCAGGTGTCCTGAGCACCTGGAGACCGGCTTCCGGCTGAGGGGTCCCTCTCCCCTATCGTGACACGCATGCACGACTACATCCGTGACGGCGCGGAGATCTACCGCCAGTCTTTCGCAACCATCCGTGCCGAAGCGGATCTGTCTCGGTTCACCCCGGACGTCGCCCAGGTCGTCGTGCGCATGATTCACGCTGTCGGTGAGATCGACCTGACCGAGACGATCGGCTTCACGCCCGACGTGGTGGAGTCCGCCCGAACTGCTCTGCGCGCAGGGGCACCCGTGTTGTGCGACGCCAACATGGTTGCCGCCGGTATCACTCGTCGCCGTCTGCCGGCCGACAACGAGGTGCTGTGCACCCTGTCCGATCCTCGGGTACCGGATTTGGCTCGGAGTATGGGCACCACGAGAACCGCTGCAGCGCTGGAGTTGTGGGGTGACAAGCTGGGCGGTGCCGTCGTCGCGATCGGAAACGCGCCGACCGCCCTGTTCCACCTCATGGAAATGCTCGCGGCCGGGGCTCCGAAGCCCGCAGCCATCGTCGGCGGCCCGGTCGGATTCATCGGCGCGACGGAGTCGAAGGAAGATCTGATCGCCGCCGAACTCGGCGTGGAGTATCTGGTCGTCCGGGGCAGACGCGGTGGCAGCCCCATCACCGTCGCCGCGGTCAATGCCATTGCGAGCGAACAAGAATGAGCTCCAGCGGAAAGTTGTGGGGAGTGGGCGTCGGCCCGGGCGACCCGGAGTTGTTGACCGTCAAGGCCGCTCGCGTGATCGGCGAGGCCGACGTCGTCGCCTTCCACAGTGCTCGGCACGGTCGCAGCATCTCGCGCGCCCTCGCGGCCGGTTACATGCGCGACGGGCAGATCGAGGAACACCTGGTGTATCCGGTGACCACGGAGGCGACGGCTCATCCCGGTGGGTATCAGGGGGCCATCGACGAGTTCTACGAGTCCGCTGCCGCACGGCTCGCCGCTCATCTCGACGCCGGCCGATCGGTTGTGCTTCTGGCCGAGGGCGATCCACTGTTCTACAGCTCGTACATGCACATGCACAAACGCCTGGCACACCGGTTCGAGGTCGAGGTGGTTCCCGGCGTGACCTCGGTGAGTGCTGCATCGGCCGCCCTGGCGACTCCACTGGTGGAGCGCGACGAGGTTTTCACCGTCCTCCCCGGCACCTTGCCGGTGAACGAGCTCACTCGCCGACTCCGCGGCACCGACGCCGCGGTCATCATGAAACTCGGTCGAACCTATCCGACCGTGCTCGATGCACTGGAACGATCCGGCAGGCTCGACGAAGCGCGGTACGTCGAGCGGGCCAGTACAGCCGAGCAACGCGTCCTCGATGCCGCCGACGCGGACAACGTGCCGTACTTCTCGATGATCGTCGTGCCGAGTCCGTCGAATCGAACCGAACTTCCCACCAGTACGGGCGAAGTGGTCGTGGTCGGTCTCGGTCCGGGCGACGACGTGTGGACGACGGACGAAGTGCGAGCCGAACTCGCGGCAGCAACCGATCTGGTCGGATACATCACCTACATCGATCGAGTTCCTCAGCGACCCGGCCAGATTCGGCATGCGAGCGACAACAAGGTCGAATCCGAGCGCGCGGCATTCGCCCTCGACCTCGCCAAACAGGGTCGCCGCGTCGCTGTGGTGTCCTCGGGTGATCCGGGTGTGTTCGCGATGGCGACAGCGGTCATCGAGGTTGCAGCCGAACAGCAGTGGAGTTCGGTACCGGTACGCGTGGTCCCGGGAATGACGGCAGCCAATGCTGTTGCCAGCCGCGTCGGCGCGCCGCTCGGGCACGATTACGCCGTCATCTCCCTCTCCGACCGCCTCAAGCCCTGGGACGTGGTGGCCCGACGGCTCTCGGCAGTGGCCGAAGCCGACATGGCGATCGCGATCTACAACCCCGCCTCGAAGACTCGCACCTGGCAGGTCGCGGCCATGAAAGATGTTCTGCTCGAACATCGTTCACCGGAGACGCCGGTGGTGATCGGGCGCGCGGTAGGCAGTGCGCAGGAATCGGTGCGCACCGTGACCCTCGGCGAACTCGATCCCGAGTCGATCGATATGCGATGCCTGCTCATTGTCGGCTCCTCGATGACGACGGTGGTGGAGACCGGAAGCGGTCCGAGAGTGTTCACGTCGCGGCGCTACCCGTCAGGGAGTGACGCGTAGGCGTTCGATCAACCACCGAGCGGCGGCATCGACCTCGTCGACCGTCGACGCCGAGGTGTCGGCGGTGGGTCGCGAGATCATCAGCACGGGAATCAAGGCCGATCGCGCCGCGTCGACCTTGGCGCGGGTCATCGTGCCGCCGCTGTTCTTGGTGACCAGCACGTCTATCCGGTTGTCGGCGAGCATTGCCGACTCGTGCGCGAGGTCGAACGGCCCGCGGCCCAGTTCCAGGGTGGCGCGAGGGGGAACGGCACCGGTCGGTGGATCTATCGAACGAATCAGGAACCACGCATCGGCGACTCCGGCGAAATGGTGAACGCCCTGCCTGCCGATGGTGAGGAACACCCGACTACCCGGTTCTATCGATGCGGCCGCCTCGGGGAGGGATGCCACGGTGGTCCAACGGTCGTCCGTCGACGCGATCCACGGCGGCCGGGTCAGCACGAGATGAGCGACACCGGTTGTCCGAGCAGCGAAGTCGGCATGCGCGGTGATGGTGGCGGCAAACGGATGCGTTGCGTCGACCAGTGCGTCGACGGCGTTGTCTCGAATCCACTGTGCCAATGCGTCGGCACCGCCGAAACCGCCGATCCTGGTATGGCCCGACACCGGCGCCGGCTCGGCGACGCGCCCGGCCAGCGAGGTGATCAACTCGATCCCGGGCACGCCGGCCACGGCGGCCGCGAGTTGCCTGGATTCGGACGTGCCGCCCAGGAGTAGGACCTTCACTGCTCGTCCGCATCCGCCCCGTCGGGCGCACCCCAGGGTTTCGTCACGCACCACTGGGTGACCGGCAGTTGTGGTCGCCAGGTGGTGAAGGAGCCCAACGGCTCACCCCGGTAGATCTGGAACCGGCGCAGCCTGCCGCCGTATCGTGCAGCTGCCGAGAGCAGCAGTGAATCCGATTCTGCGGTCACCGAATTGGCGACCAATCGGCCACCCGGACGCACGGCCGCCCAGCACCGCTCGATCATGTCCGGCTCGGTCGCCCCGCCGCCGACGAACACCGCGTCCGGAACGCCTGCACTGCCGGGGACCTCGTCGAAAGCTCCGGGCGCAGTGCCGAGCACGGCCAACCCGGGCACCCCGAGCCGTTGTGCGTTGGTTGTGATCTGGTGTCGACGATCCGCAGACGACTCGAATGTCACTGCACGACACGATGGATCGGTGCGCATCCATTCGATGGCGATCGTCCCCGAGCCCCCGCCGACGTCCCACAGGACCTCGCCGGGTCCGGGCGCCAACGCACACAGCGTCAGTGCGCGCACTTCCTGCTTGGTCATCTGACCGTCGCCGGTGTACTGCGAATCGGGCAGGCCCGGAACGCGAGTGAGTCTGGTGGCGCCTCGATCTCGAACGCATTCGAGCGCGACGACGTTGAGCGGGTCGGCGTCGGCGAACGTCGATTCCGTCGCCGTCCCCCGGGTGACTCGTTCGGCCGGGCCGCCGAGTTGTTCGAGCACACTCACCGTGCTGGCACCGAAACCGTTGTCACGCAGGAGCGCACACACGTCACCCGGTGTCGAGCTGCCTCGGCTCAGTACGAGAAGTCGACGACCGTGGCCCAGTTCCGGGAGGACGGTCTCGACCGGGCTGTTCACCAGCGACACCGTCGTGGTGTGCGCGAGCGACCAGCCCAGACGCGCACAGGCGAGCGAGACCGACGACGGTGCGGGATACACCCTCAGACGTTCGGCGCCGAATTCGCGAGCCAGGCTCACACCGATACCGTGAAACATCGGGTCGCCACTGGCCAGCACACACACGGTCCGGCCGTCACAGGAGTCGATCATCGGCCGCAGGCTCGGTAGCAACGGACTGGGCCACGCCCGAGCGTCGGCGCACCTGTCCACCACGCCGGCAAGCTGCCTCGCCGACCCGAAGACGACATCTGCCTGCTCGACCACGACACGTGCGACAGCAGACAGTCCGTCCCAACCGTCCGCGCCGATTCCCACCACTGCGATGGGGTGAGGGTCGGGCTCCGCCATCAGCGCGGCATCCTGCGCCACAGCCATTGCGGAAGCAGTCGCATCGCGAAGAACACCGGGCGAAGAGTGCCGGGGATCCACACCGTCGACTTCCGGCTGCGCAGCGCAGCCACCACCGCGGCGGCCACCTGATCGGGTGTGCTGGACATCGGTGCCGGGTCCATGCCCTCGGTCATCGAACCGATGACGAACCCTGGGCGCGCGAGCAACAGATGGACGCCGGTGCCGTGCAGGGAATCGCTCAGTCCGCTGGCGAAGCCGTCCAGACCCGCTTTGGCCGAGCCGTAGACGTAGTTGGCCCGCCTCACCCGGATACCCGCGACGGACGAGAAGACCACCAGATCGCCGCTCTTCTGCGCCCGCAGTACCTTCGCGGCGTGGGTGAGGACGGAAGCCTGGGCCAGGAAGTCGGTCGTGATCACCTCCAGCGCATGCCCGGCGTCGTCCTCGGCGCGCGTCTGATCCCCCAGAATCCCGAACGCCAACACCACGATCCCGATGGGCCCGTGCCGTTCCACGACGGAGCGCAGGATTTCCTCGTGGGTGGCCATGGCGTTCGCGTCGAACTCGACCGCATCGACGGTCGTCGCGCCTGCCTGCAGCACACGTGACCGTTGCGTCGCCAGGTCGGAACTGCGCCGAGCGGCCAGTACGACGGTTCGTCCCGGTGCCAGCCGAGTGGCGACCTCGAGACCGATCTCGCTTCGGCCGCCGAGCAACAACAACGTTCCCGAGGCGGGTTCAGATCGTCTGCTCACGCCGAACAGTCTCTCCGATCGAGCCCCGCTCGTGGCAGTCGGGGCACGTCACTACAGTCGAGTCATGGCCGCTACCCCCGCTGACGCGACTGCCCTCACCGACGAGGCGATCGAATTCCTCACCGAACGGCACCTCGCCACGCTGACGACGTTGCGTCCGGACGGCACGCCCCATGTCGTCGCCGTCGGGTTCACCTACGACGCGGACGCCCACGTCGCCCGTGTCATCACCAACAACGTGTCGCAGAAGGCGATCAACGCCGGCCGCGGTGCCTACGCCGCCGTCACCCAGATCGACGGTGCCCGCTGGCTGACGTTGGAGGGTCCGGCCACCGTTCGTGACGACCACGAGTCGGTCGCCGATGCGGAGAACCGCTATGCCCGACGCTATCGAGTGCCGCGGGAGAATCCGACCCGCGTCGTCGTCGAGATAGCGGTGCGGCGGGTACTGGGCAGCCGCTCGCTGCTGCGACGCTAGTCGTCCGTCGGCCAGGGTAGAACGGTCAGGTTCGGCCATTCGGTGGTCCACCGCGCGGCCTTCGCCTCGTAGACGTGCCGCATCGGTAATCGCGGATTCGGCCGGACGATCCCGGCGAACAGGTCTTCGAAGCCGTGTGGGGCATAGACGCGGTCCATACCGTGGGAGTCCACGGTGATTCCGAAACAGCACGTGGTCGACACGAAGTGGTCGATGGCATCCTCGGAGCTTCGGTACGAAGCCAACGTCGCTCCGAAATGCTGCTCGTACCACAGGTGTACACGCGCTTGATTACGCACTTCGACGTCGACCCCGAGGTCGGCGAACACGTCGGCCGCGGTCTCGATCACGTCGTTCTCGGCGGCGTACGACAGATCCGTGTCGTCGAAGTAGAAAAAGTCGTAGTCGCGAATTCCGGCCCCGAGATCTCGGTCGGCGAGGTGATTCCACACGGTTTGGAACAGACCGCCCGCCGTCAGGTACCAACCCGAGAGCCCGAGCTGCGGCGCACGCCGAAGTACCTCGGCCACAATCGGATTCGTCCTGACGACGGAGACGAACTCTACTTGGCGGCCGTCGGTCACACCGGCAGCACGGCGAGACCGTGGGGGCGGAGATTGACCGATTCGCACCCGTTCGCCGTCACGACGACGATGTCCTCGATCCTGGCACCCCACTGCCCACGGAAATAGATGCCCGGTTCGATGCTGAACGCCATTCCCTCGGTGAGAGTGATGTCGTTGCCCGCCACGATGTACGGCTCCTCGTGCACCGACAGGCCGATACCGTGTCCGGTGCGGTGCAGGAACGCCTCTCCCAGACCGGCTTCGACCAACACCTCGCGTGCGGCTGCGTCGATGGACTCCGCGCTGACTCCCGGCGACACAGCGTCGACTGCGGCCTGCTGAGCTCGCTCCAGTACCGCGTACCGGGTAGCGACCTCGGCCGAAGGCTCGCCGAGACTGTAGGTGCGAGTGGAGTCCGAGTTGTATCCCGGCGCAACGGGTCCACCGATGTCGACGACGACCACGTCGCCGGCCTCGACGACACGATCGGAGACCTCGTGGTGCGGATCGGCACCGTGCGGACCGGAGCCGACAATGATGAATTCCGGTGCGGTATGGCCTTCCTCGACGATCGCCGTCGCGATGTCTGCCGCGATCTGGGCTTCGGTTCGGCCCACTCGGAGCCACTCGCCCATCCGGGCGTGAACCCGGTCGATGGCATGACCGGCTCGACGCAGAGCATCGATCTCGGCGTCGTCCTTGATCATCCGCAGCTGGCGCAGAACGTCTGTCGCCAGTACCGGCACGGTCCCGAAAATCGTTGCCAGCGGCACGAAGTGCAGGGCGGGCATTGCGTCGGCGACAGCGGTCTTGCTGCCGGCCGGGACGGCCGCAGCCACGAGCGCGTACGGATCGACGCCGTCGACCCAATCGACGAGCGTCAGTGACAGGTCCCCGGCGGCGGAGTCACCCAGCGCGGCGAGTTCGAGCCGCGGCACGACGATGCTGGGAGTGCTGCCGTCGGCCGGCACCACCAACGCGATGAGACGCTCGAACGAGCTGGCCGTGGACCCGATCAGATACTGCAGATCCGGGCCCGGAGTGATCAGCAGGGCGTCCAAGCCTGCGTCCGACGTCAGGCGGGCCGCGCGCGCGAGCCTGGAGGCGTAGACATCGCTGGGAAAACGAGAAGAATCGACACTCATACCTTCAGGCTAGTGCCGTACGGCAAGATGAGCCCCATGACCACCCCCGGAAAGTCGCCGTTGCTGCTCCTCGACGGCGCGAGCCTGTGGTTCAGGGCCTACTACGCTCTGCCCGAGTCGATTACGGCGCCCGACGGCCGTCCCGTCAATGCCGTGCGAGGTTTCCTCGACATGATCTCGGCCCTGATCACGCGAACCGAACCGAGCCGATTGGCTGTATGCCTCGACCTCGACTGGCGTCCACAGTTCCGAGTGGACCTCGTTCCCTCGTACAAGGCTCACCGGGTTGCCGACGCCGCGCCGGATGTGGCCGAGAGCGAAGAGGTTCCCGAGACCCTGACGCCACAGGTGGACATGATCATGGACGTCCTGGCGGCGTTGGGAATTGCCACCGCGGGGGCCGCCGGCCTCGAGGCCGACGACGTGCTCGGAACCTTGGCTGCACAGGAACGACGCGATCCCGTCGTCGTGGTCAGCGGCGACCGAGATCTGTTGCAGGTGGCGGCGGACGAACCGAACGAGGTACGGGTGCTGTACGTGGGTCGAGGCTTGGCCAAGGCAGAACTCTTCGGCCCGGTCGAGGTGGCCGAGCGGTACGGCGTCCCGTTGCACCGCGCGGGAGCGGCCTACGCGGAATTGGCGCTTCTGCGCGGCGATGCGTCGGACGGGCTACCGGGTGTCAAGGGTGTCGGTGAGAAGACGGCCTCCACACTCATGCTGCAGTACGAGTCCGTCGCGGCCCTGCGTGCGGCGGCACTCGATCCGGAGTCGGACATGGCCAAGGGAATTCGGGCGAAGCTGGCCAACGCCAGCGACTACCTCGATGCGGCACTCCCAGTGGTGCGGGTCGTCACCGATGCCGACGTCGTCCTGTCGAGGTCGGACGAGATTCCGGCGGAACCGGCAGATCTCGAGGCACTCGACACGCTCGCGGAGACCCTGGGAATCAGAAACGCCGTGGACCGCCTCGTCTCGGCGATGGCGGCCACGGCGTCGCAGAATTGACCGGGGCTATTTCGTGAGTGAGACCTCGTAGTCGGCGTCGTCGTTGAGGAACGTCAACGTCACCTTCTTGAACGCCCCGTCGACCGTCAGCGTGCAATCGACGCTGGTGCCGGCCTTGACTTCGATGTTCTGCGGGCACGACACCCCCGAGACGTTCGTGGCACCGTAGGACTCGGTCAACACCGTGCGAATACCGTCCTGAGCAGCCGTCGTATCGAGGGTGGTCGTGCGCCCGAACGCGAAGTACAGCACTGCCGCGACCACGGCCACGACGGCGATGACGGAGCCCGCGATGATCAGCGGCTTCTTGGACTGCGCGCCACTGCGACCGGGACCTGGCTGCTGGCCCGGGAACTGGCCCGGATACTGCAGTCCGGGATAGTGCTGACCGGGATACTGCTGATTCGGATTCTGCCCGCCCGCGAAGGGAGGCTGCTGACCGTACTGGCCGGCACCGTACTGCCCACTGCCACCGAATTGTTGTGGTGCGTAGGGGTTTTGGTAGGCGGCGTCACCGGCAGGCTGCTGTCCGGTCCCCGGATACGGTGCCCCGTACGGCTGTCCCGCCGGGTATTGCGCGGTCGGATTCTGTGCGGTGGGATTCTGTGCGGTCGGATTCTGCGGGTTGTAGCCCTGCGGGTACTGCCCCTGCGGACCCTGAACCTGAGGATTCTGACCCTGCTGCGGGTAGGGCCCGGCCGGATACGCGCCCTGGGGGTATTGCCCCTGGGGATACGCGCCCTGAGGGTATTGCCCCGGGGGAGTTTGCCCCTGGGGAGACTGGCCGTACGCGCCTCCGGAAGGTTCGCCGTACTGCGTGGTCGGGGTGCCGGTGGGCGGCGCGTACTGTCCCCACGCCGACGGAGTCGGAGTCTGCGATTCGGATGTCGCCGCAGCTTCGCCGGTGGAAGCTTCCTGCCCGTCCTTCGCGGCACCGTCCTGGTCCGGCGTTCGTGACCAACTGTTGTCGGGGTCGGTCGGACCGTATGGGCCGCTCATCTCGCCTCCACTGAAATCTCGAATCCGTCGGGGGTACAGTATCCCGCTTGTCGCTGCGTCCGCTGTACCGACCCGGCAGTCCGGTTTCGGCCCGTCACGCAGCGCCGGTCACGCAGCATCGGTCACGCGGCATCGACGGCCACCACTCCTTGTCGCAGCGCGGCGACGGCACGGGCGGCGGTTCGCGACAGCTCGGGTTCGGGAGCGGCGAGCCGGACCTGGTCGAGCAGGTCGATGACCTGCCGACACCATCGGACGAAGTCGCCACCGGACAGCGCCTTGCCGTTGTCGCCTGCCGCGACCAGTGCGTCGACGAGCGAATGGTCGGAAGCCCACTTGTAGATCGCTTTCACGAAGCCCATGTCCGGCTCTCTGGTCGGTGGCAGTTTGTGCCGAACCTCGTCGGCCCGCAGCTCGTGCCACACCCGCACGGTCTCGGTCAACGCGTGCCTGATGGGTCCGGTCGGGCCGTGTGGGGTGATGTCTCCCTCGGAGCGGGACTCGTAGACCACGGCCGAGACCACTGCGGCCAACTCTGCGGCCGACAATCCCTGCCACAGTCCGCCTCGCAGGCATTCCGCGACCAGAAGATCGGATTCGGAATAGATCCGGCTCAATCGCGCACCGTCGTCGGTCACCTTGGGATCCTTGCCCGGGGTCACGTAACCGCGGTCCGCCAGCAAAGCCAGAATGCGGTCGAACGTTCGGGCCAACGAGTTCGTCGTGGCGGACACCTTCTGCCGCATCGACTCGGTCTCCCGGGCCAGCCGGTTGTAGCGTTCGCCGGTTCGAGAGAGTTCCTCACGATCCGGCCGGCTGTGCACCGGATGTGAGCGGATGGCCCGACGCAGGGTTGCCAACTCCTTGTCGTCGGCGGCGGTCGACTTTCGTCCCACTCGATCGGAGGGCTGGGATATGCCGCGGGTGACCAACGCCGCCGCCAGATCCCGACGGGTCTTGGCGGTGCGGTGATCGACGAACCGTGGCAATCGCATGGAGCCGAGAGGTGTTGCCGGCGTAGGGAAATCGGCAGCGGACAGACGACCGGCCCATTTGTCCTCGGTCAGCACGAGCGGCCGCGGATCGCCGCGATCGTCGTCCGGTTCGAGTACCACCGCCAGTCCGCTGCGCCGTCCGGACGGCACCGAGATCACGTCGCCGCGGCGCAACGCACGCAACGAGTCGACGGCTTTGTCCCGCCGATCGGACCTGTTCTGACGCTCGAGGGTCTTCTCTCGATCCTTCAGACGCTCGCGCAGTCGCGCGTACTCGAAGTACTCCCCGTCGGGGCCACCGAGCGTTGCGCCGAGCGCCTCCAACGTCTTCATGTTCTTCTCGATACCGCGGACCATGCCGACGACGGACCGGTCGGCCTGGAACTGAGCGAAGGACCGTTCGAGCAACTGCCGTGAATCCGCTGCCCCGAACTGTTCGATCAGATTGATCGACATGTTGTAGGCGGGCGCGAAAGAGCTCCGGAGGGGAAACGTTCGCGTCGACGCGAGTCCGGCCACCTCGGTCGGTTCGGTACCGGGCTGCCACAACACCACCGCGTGACCCTCGACGTCGATGCCGCGTCGCCCGGCCCGGCCGGTCAGCTGGGTGTACTCCCCCGGTGTCAGCTCCGCGTGCGTCTCACCGTTGAATTTGACCAGCTTTTCGAGCACCACGGTTCGGGCAGGCATGTTGATTCCGAGAGCCAGAGTTTCGGTGGCGAACACCGCTCTGACCAATCCCTTGACGAACAGCTCCTCGACGGTGTGGCGGAAGACCGGCAGCATTCCGGCGTGGTGCGCGGCGAAACCGCGTTCGAGCGCATCTCGCCATTCCCAGAAGCCGAGCACCTCCAGATCCTCGCGTGGGAGTTCGGAGGTGTGCTTCTCGACGATGTACCTGATCTCCTCGGCCTGCTCCGGCGTCGTCAGAACCAGCCGCGAACGCATGCACTGAGTCAGGGCCCCGTCGCAGCCTGCACGACTGAAGATGAACGTGATGGCCGGGAGCAGACCTTCCTCGTCCAGCTTGGCAATCACGTCGGGACGAGCCAGCGGACGGTTTGCACCTCCGCCTCCCTGGTGGCCGCCGCGTCCGCCGCCCCCGCTTCGACCTCCGCGTCCTCGACTGTGCGGTGCGTGCCACCGATCCATGGAGTCCAGCGACTGACGCTGCTTGACGTGCCGCACCAGGTCTCGGTCCACGACGACCTTCTGGTGGCCGTCCGGTGACTGTGCTCGGGTGTCGAAGAGATCGAACAACCGACGGCCCACCATGATGTGCTGCGAGAGCGGAACGGGACGGTTCTCGTCCACGACGACCGAGGTGTCGCCGCGAACGGTACTCATCCACGCGCCGAACTCCTCGGCGTTGCTGACCGTTGCGGACAGGCTCACCAGACGCACGTCGTCGGACAGGTGCAGGATCACTTCTTCCCAGACCGCACCTCGGAACCGATCCGCCAGGTAGTGCACCTCGTCCATCACCACGTGCGAGAGCCCGCGCAGTGCGTCGGAGGATGCGTAGAGCATGTTGCGGAGCACCTCGGTCGTCATGATGACGATGGGTGCATCCGGATTGATGGACGAATCACCGGTCAACAGACCGACCGTCTCGCGTCCGTATCGCGCAGTCAACTCTGCGAACTTCTGATTGCTCAGCGCCTTGATGGGGGTGGTGTAGAAGCATTTGCGACCGGCAGCGAGGGCCAGGTGCACCGCGAACTCGCCGATCACCGTCTTGCCCGCACCGGTCGGGGCGCAGACCAACACCCCGTGACCGTTCTCCAACGCAGTGCACGCATCCACCTGGAAGCGGTCCAACGGAAAGCTCAACTCCGCGGAAAATCGTTGCAGTTCAGTGGGTTCTGGCCTGGACCGGGTGTCGACAACAGCCTCGCTCATGGTCGCGCCCCGACGCTGGGACTCACATCAGATCGTGTCGTCGTACTGGGCCTGTGTTCGGGTCGCAGTGCCGATACCGCCCACCGGCGGTGTCGGTGCGACAGCGTGTGGGGCCTGGATAGAACTTGCGCCTTCGATGCGTGTTGCTTCGTCATCTGACACATCACCCCATTCGTCTCTTCTCTTGCGCAACTTACGCTTGTCGTGAATCCGCGCAATCTGCACTGCCATCTCGAAGAGCACCGTCAGAGCCAACGCCAAGGCCAGCATCGAGAAGGGATCCTGTCCGGGCGTCGCGATCGCCGCGAACACGAACAGTCCGAAGATCAACCCGCGACGCCACGCCTTCAGGCGTTCGTAGGTGAGAACACCGACGAAGTTCAACCCGACGACCAGCAGCGGTATTTCGAAGCTGACACCGAAGATGATCAGAAGATTGATCAGAAAACCGAAGTACTGATCGCCGCTCAGTGCCGTGATCTGGACGTTGTCGCCGATCGACAGCAGAAAGTGCAAGCCCTTGGCGACGACGAAGTAGGCCAGAATCGCTCCGGTCACGAACAGCGCAGCGGCACCGGTGACGAAGGAGACTGCGTAACGGCGTTCGTTGGCGTACAGGCCGGGAGTGATGAACGCCCAGATCTGGTACAGCCAGATGGGGCAGGCGAGCACGACGCCTGCGGTGAACGCCACCTTGAAGCGCAACAGGAACTGGTCGAACGGGCCGGTGGCGAGCAGGCGGCACTGATCGTCGTTGCTCAGATCCGCACGCAGGCTCGGGTCCAGGGTGCAGTACGGGCCTCGGAGCAGATCGCCCAGGCTTTCGACGCCGAAGATCGTGTGTGAGTACCAGAAGAATCCGAATGCAGTGGTCACCGCGATGGCCAGCAGCGACCAGAGCAGCCGGGTTCGCAGCTCGTACAGGTGATCGACCAACGACATCGTGCCGTCGGGATTGACTCGACGCTTACTGCGCCGTGGATCGAACGGAATGCGCATGGTGTTCTACGGTCAGCCTTCTTCGGTCGGCAGGCGGCACGAGGCCGTCACCGACAGCAGTGAACCTTCGGTGCCGACGCGGCACCGAAGGTGTGCTGAGCGGCGTCGCTCAGGCAGACTTCGCGTCGTGCTGGGGTGTGGTCTCGGTCTGCGCCACGGGTGCCGGGGAGGGCAGCTGAGCGGGTGCGGCCGGCTGCTGTGCAGTCGCGGTATCGGTGTCGGATTTGCCGTCGTTCTGCATCTCCTTGACCTCGCTCTTGAAGATGCGCAACGAGCGTCCGAGTCCACGCGCAGCCTCGGGCAGCTTCTTGGAACCGAACAGAATGATGACGACCACCGCAACGATGGCCCAGTGCCAGGGACTGGTGAATCCCATGTGAACCTCCTGAGATCAGATGAATCGAGCGTACCCGACGGCGGGCGGTGCGCTCGGCAACGGAGCGCACCGCTTCACCTCACGTTCATGTTGCGACGCCGCCGCCGGTGTCGGTGGCGTCGAGCTCCGCGTAGGCAATCAGGGCGGATCGCGCGCGATCGCGGACGGAATTCACCAAGGATTCAGGTCCCAGTACTGTTACGCCACCGCCGAACCCGAGGGTCAACCGGGTCATCCACTGCAGCGTCGCGAAACGCATGGTCACCTCGATGGACCCGTCCGAATCGGCGGCTACCTGCGTCATCGGGTAGTAGTCCAGAATCCAGGTGAACGCAGGTGAGACGCGTAACCGCGCTTGGGACAGAGAGGGGTCGTCGTTGAAGATCTCGAACGCGTCCTCGTCCTGCACCGATTCCGGCGGAGACGACGGTTCGTCGAGTTCGGTGGCCGAATCGATGCGATCGAATCTGAACAGCCGAACGCCCTCGGCACCGCGACACCATGCCTGCAGATAGCTGTTGTCGTCGACCACCACGGTCCTGATCGGATCGACGATGCGCTCGGTGAGCACGTCTCGCGACGCCGAGTAGTAGGTGAGTTCGAGTGCGTGCCGGGCTCGGAGCGCAGACCGTACGGTGCTCGACACCGGACCCTCCTCCGCGTCGGCCGTGTCGTGGTCGGACGAGAGCGGCACGTTCGCCGCCGCCGACCCGGCCGCGGTCTCGATCTTCGCGATCGCCCGCTGAGCGGCCGACGGATCGACCATCCCCGGCATCGAGGTCAACGACCGAAGTGCGACCAACAGTGCGGTGGCCTCGGTGGACGTCAACCGCAGCGGCCGGTCGATCCCGGCGGAGAAAGTGACGTCGATGCTCTCCTCCGAGAACGACAGATCGATGAGGTCACCCGGTCCGTATCCGGGCAGACCGCACATCCAGAGCTGATTGAGATCGGCCATCAGCGTCGCGGTGGTCACGCCCAGTTCCCGAGCGGCCTCCTCGGCGCTCAACCCCGGATTGGCCATGAAGAAGGGCACCATGTTGAGCAGGCGGGCCAACCGCACCGACAGACGCGCGCTCATCGTTCGTTCTCCAGTTCGGCTGCAGTCTGCAATGTCGAGATGACATCGGCCCTCAGCTCTGGCGGGGCCAACACCATCGCGTCGGGACCGTGACCGGCGATGAGCCGCGAAATCCAATCCCAGGACCGTACCGGAACCTCGACGACAGTTCCGGTACGCGACCCCACCGTCTGCTCCCCCACCACGGTGCCCATCCTCCGCAGCTCCGTCGCCCGACCGTCCTGGAGCCACACTCGCGCGGTACCCGACACCGAGGACGTGCCCGCGACGCGGCGGACGATGTCCTGAAGATCGATACCGTCGGGCTTGCGGACACTCTGAGGTGATCCGAAGGCTTTGACGTCGTCGCCGATCCGGGACAGTCGGAAGGTTCGGGTGTCGTCTCGGTCCACGTCGTGTCCAACGAGGTACCACCGTCCCCGGAACGTCACAACGCCCCACGGCTGGACGGTTCGGGTGACGAACGGCTCGGTCAACGAGGGTCGATGTTCGAACCGCACCGACTTACCCTCGTCGATCGCCGCGAGCAGGGCGCCCAGTGCGGGCTCGGACCCGCGGGTTCGGGCCGGAACGGCCGTGACGGCAGCGGCCGACTCGTTCTGGTCGACCTGAATACCTGCGGCGCGCAGTTTCAGCAGCGCACTCTGGGCCGCGGAGGTCAGTTCCGGTGATTCCCACAGTTTGACGGCCACCGCGACCGCAGCCGATTCCTCGCTGGTGAGATCGATGTCCGGCAGCTCGTAGGCATCTCGGTTGATGCGATAACCCTCGACACCACCGAACCGCGTAGCGATGCCGGTCTCGAGGGGCACCCCGAGATCGCGCAGTTCGTTCTTGTCACGCTCGAACATCCTGCTGAACGCTTCGAGGCTCGTCGAGTCGTCGTACCCGGCAACGCTCTCGCGGATCCACTCCGCGGTCAGGAACTGACGCGTCGACAACAGACAGATGACCAGGTTCATCAGGCGTTCGACTTTGGTGGTGGCCACGACAGTCGAGCCTAGTTGTTCACCGCCCGCCGGAGCTGTAGCGACCCGAGTTGCCTGGATCGCTACCCGACCTCCAGCCGAGTCGCGTCCGGACTACATCGATGCGATGAGTCGCTCGACGCGCTCGTCGACCGAACGGAACGGGTCCTTGCACAACACCGTTCGCTGCGCCTGATCGTTGAGTTTCAGGTGTACCCAGTCGACGGTGAAGTCGCGTCCGGCTTCCTGGGCCGCGGTGATGAACTCACCGCGCAGCTTCGCGCGTGTCGTCTGCGGCGGCAGATTCACCGCTTCGTCGATCTGCTCGTCCTCGGTGACTCGCTTGACCAGACCCTTGCGCTGCAGCACGTCGAACACTCCCCGTCCACGCTTGATGTCGTGGTACGCAAGATCGAGCTGAGCGATCTTGGGATCGGAAAGTTCCATCGAGTAGCGGTCCTGATACCGCTCGAACAGCTTGCGTTTGATGACCCAGTCGATTTCGGTGTCCACCTTGGCGAAGTCCTGCGACTCGATGGCATCGAGTGTGCGTCCCCACAGGTCCACCACCTGGGTCACCTGAGCATTGGGCTCCCGCGTCTGGAGATGCTCGACGGCCCGGGAGTAGTACTCACGCTGGATTTCGAGTGCACTGGCCTGGCGGCCACCGGCGAGGCGGACCGGCCTGCGACCGGTCAGATCGTGGCTGACCTCGCGAATGGCTCGAATCGGATTGTCCAGCGCGAAGTCTCGGAACGAGACGCCTGCCTCGATCATCTCGAGTACGAGTGCGGCCGTCCCCACCTTGAGCATGGTCGAGGTCTCGGCCATGTTGGAATCGCCGACGATGACGTGGAGCCGGCGATACTTCTCGGCATCGGCGTGCGGTTCGTCGCGGGTGTTGATGATCGGCCGCGAACGAGTGGTGGCCGACGACACGCCTTCCCAGATGTGCTCGGCGCGCTGCGAGAGGCAGAACGTCGCGGCCTTGGGTGTCTGCAGCACCTTGCCTGCGCCACAGATCAATTGGCGGGTGACCAGGAACGGTAGGAGTACATCCGAGATGCGCGAGAATTCGCCCGCTCGCTGGACGAGGAAATTCTCGTGGCAACCGTAGGAGTTGCCCGCCGAATCGGTGTTGTTCTTGAACAGGTATATGTCTCCGCCGATGCCCTCCTCGGCGAGACGCTGCTCGGCGTCGATCAGCAAATCCTCGAGTACTCGCTCGCCTGCGCGATCATGGGTGACCAATTGCAGCAGGCTGTCGCATTCGGCAGTGGCGTACTCGGGATGCGAACCGACGTCGAGATAGAGGCGAGCGCCGTTGCGGAGGAACACATTCGAGCTGCGGCCCCACGAGACCACGCGACGGAAGAGGTAGCGGGCCACCTCGTCCGGACTCAGGCGTCGGTGTCCGTGAAAGGTACATGTGACACCGAACTCGGTCTCGATGCCCATAATTCGTCGCTGCACACTTCGACACTACAACGCAAGCCACCGATGGATGTGTCGGAGCGCCTCGATGGCGTCCATGCCTAGGCTGGGCCCTATGACTTCCACGCCAACGTCTGTTGCGGCCTCGGTTCACGCGTGGGACCTGTCCCTGGTTTCACGAAGCGCGGCATTGCGCTCGAGCAGGGCGGATGCAGGGCTCCGCGCGTTGAGCACGGCCGCCGATCACAGTCGCCTGTGGCTCGGAGCTGCCGCACTTCTCGGCGCGGCCGGTGGCTCGGCCCGACGCGGCGGCGTGCGGGGGCTGATCGCCGTGGCGGGTGCGAGCGCCGTGGCGAACGGTCTGCTCAAGCCGGTGTTCCCGAGGTCGAGGCCGGATACCGAGCTGGTTCCCGTACTGCGCCGGGTGCTCGCCCCGCCGGTGTCCTCGTCGTTTCCCTCCGGTCACTCGGCGTCCGCGGCCGCCTTCGTCACCGCGGTCGCCATCGAATCACCGAAGGCAGGATTGCTGTTGGCTCCGGTCGCCGCAGCAGTCTGCTATTCCCGGGTTCACGTCGGCGTCCACTGGCCCACCGATGTCGTCGCCGGAGCGGCGCTCGGTTCGGCGGTCGCGCTGTCGACCCGCCGCTGGTGGGCCGTGCGTTCGGCGAAGCCCGCCGATCTCGGCTCGCCGGTCGAGGTCGAGGCACTGCCGGGCGGACGGGGACTGTTGGTGCTGGTCAATCCCGGATCCGGTGACGGTTCGGAGGCGGTACCGGACGCCATCCGTCGCGAGCTCCCCGACGCCGACCTCTTCGTACCCGATCCCGAGAGGGACTTCAACGAGCAACTGGAAGAGAGAATTCGGAACACGACGCCGCGTGCTCTCGGAGTGTGTGGAGGCGACGGCACGGTCGTCAGCGTCGCCGCCTCGGCCGCCCGTAACGGCCTGCCACTCGCCGCGTTTCCGGGTGGCACTCTCAACCACTTCGCTCGCGACACCGGTCTGACCGCAGTCGAGGACACCGCCGCCGCCGTCGAGGCGGGCACCGCCGAACTGGTCGATATCGCCGAGGTGGACGTCGACGGCCGCAGTGTGTCGTTCGTCAACACCGCGACGTTCGGGGGTTACCCCGACTCGGTGCGGTTACGGCAGAAGCTGCAGAAGCGAATCGGTAAGTGGCCGGCCGCTGCGGTTGCGATGACACGAGTGCTCGCGGCTGCAGAGCCACTGAACATTCGACTCGACGGGGTGCCGCACTCGGTGTGGATGCTCTTCGTCGGCAACGGTACCTACGATCCGATCGATCAAGTTCCCATGTCGCGCAGCAGCATTCATACCGGCACCCTCGATGTTCGCTTTCTCCCGTCGGAACCCAAGGCATCGAGAACACGACTGCTGTGGGCGACGATCACAGGAACGCTCGGCTCGTCGCCTGCCTACGTGCGCAGTGTGGCGCAACGCTTGACCGTCGAGGTGGACGGTGCCCCGGTTGCCCTCGCGGCTGACGGCGAGGTCGTCGGAGACGGCACGACATTCCAGTTCAGCAGCGACAAGAACGGCCTCGTGCTCTACCGGAAGCGATAGAGCACGAGGCCGTCGACCTCGATCCGAAGTGTGGGGACTACTGCGGAGTCTCCGGCTCCGAGGAGCCGTCGCCGGTCGCGGACGGTGCCGATGCGGGCAACATATCCGCCAGAGCAGCTCCGGCGATACGCCGGAACGCTCGACGCGGTCGCCCCTGATCCAGGACGGCCACCTCCAGGGCCGACACCTCGAGAACCTTCTTCTCGGGCTCGGCACCGGCAGTCGCAGGCGACGTCGGACCGGCGGTGAGCGCGTCGACGGCGATACGAACTGCGTCCGCCAACCCGAGGCCGGACCGGTACGTATCCTTCAGCGCGGCCACGATGGGCTCGGTGGTACCGCCCATGACGACGAAATCCTGTTCGTCGACGATGGAGCCGTCGTACGTGATGCGGTACAGCTGCGTGGCCATCGGCTCGTCCTGATGGGACACCTCGGCGACGCAGATCTCGACCTCGTACGGCTTGAGCTGCTCGGTGAAGATGGTGCCCAGTGCCTGGGCGTAGGTCTTCGCCAACGACCGGCCGGTGACATCGCGTCGATCGTAGGTGTATCCCTTGATGTCTGCGTGCTGGATGCCGGCCTTGCGTAGGTTCTCGAACTCGTTGTACTTGCCGACGGCAGCGAAACCGATGCGGTCGTAGAGCTCACTGACCTTGTGCAGCGCGGTCGAGCGATTCTCGGCGACGAACAGGACCCCGTCGGCATACGCCAGCACGATGACGCTGCGGCCGCGGCCGATTCCCTTGCGCGCCAATTCCGAACGATCGCGCATGATCTGTTCGGCAGATGCGTAATACGGCATCGTCATAGCGCGCTACCCCCTTCGCTGACTTCCTGGCCTGCTCGGGTGTGGTGGTCCGTGCCGCCGGTGTGTGCTGCGCTCTCGGTTCGTTCTGCCAGAACCGATCGGGCCGCAGCCGATATGCGATCGTGCGCGACGTCGTCCGCACCGACGCTCGTGATGGCAACTGCCGTCGGGTAGATGCCGCGGGTGACATCGGGACCACCGGTGGCCGAGTCGTCGTCGGCGGCGTCGTACAGCGACTCGACTGCAGCCCGAAGCGCCTCGTCCTCGGACATTCCGGGGCGGTACAACTTCTTGAGCGCGGATTTGGCGAACAACGAGCCCGAACCCACTGCGTGATAGCCCGACCGCTCCTCGTAACGCCCGCCGACCACGTCGTACGACACGATGCGTCCGGCTCTGTCGGGATCGGAGATGTCGATGTCGAATCCGACCAGCAACGGCACCGCAGCCAGTCCCTGCATCGCCGCACCCAGATTGCTCCGAACCATCGACGACAACTTGTTGGCCTTGCCGTTGAAGGTGAGCGGCACGCCCTCGATCTTCTCGTAGTGCTCGAGTTCGACAGCGAACAGACGAACCAATTCGATTGCGATACCCGCAGTTCCGGCAATGCCCGCAGCGGAGTACTCGTCGGTGACGTAGACCTTCTGCATGTCACGGTTGGCGATCAGATTGCCCTGAGTGGCGCGCCGATCACCGGCGATCAGCACCCCGCCCGCGTAGGTGAGGGCGACGATCGTCGTACCGTGCGGAGCGATGCCGGACTTGTCGGTGGTGCCGTTGGCGGCGTGGGACGCCAGGTCCGCGGCGAGGCCGCTCTCCGGCAGCAGGTGCGGGGCGTGCTGACGGAGGTAGTCGGAGAAGGACGAGCTACTGGACCCCAGCGGAATCGCCGGTCCGTCGCCTGCCGACCGTGGGTCCGAACGATCCACCGTCACTGGCCGCCCTTCTGAACGTAGGCGCGGACGAAGTCCTCGGCATTCTCCTCGAGAACGTCGTCGATCTCGTCGAGAAGATCGTCGGTCTCCTCGGCCAACTTCTCGCGCCGTTCCTGGCCACCGGCCCCCGTGTCGCCTGGGACCTCGTCGTCGCCGCCGCCGCCCGAGCGCCGTGTCTGCTCCTGAGCCATAGTCGCCGACCTCCTCTGTGTATCGAGAAAACAGATCTACTGCACGGTCGCCGGGTCATCCGAGGCGCACCGGCGTGGATGTGCAAGTGCTACCGAACGTTCCGCCGAAAGTGCACGGACCTTTACCCTACCGACAGTCCGACCTCGCCGGTTGGCAAGACACCGCCGAACGACCCATTCGAATGCCCTGGACGATCAGGTGGTGAGCTGGTCGACCAGTTCCGCTGCACTGTCCACGGACTCCAGCAGGGCACCGACGTGGGATTTCGTTCCCCGCAACGGCTCGAGCGTCGGAATCCGTACCAACGAATCGCCACCGAGATCGAAGATGACCGAGTCCCAGCTCGCCGCGGCGATGTCGGCACCGAATTTGCGCAGGCATTCGCCGCGGAAGTAGGCCCTCGTGTCGTCGGGCGGTGTGCCGACCGCATCGAGAACTTGCTGCTCGGTGACGAGACGATCCATCGAACCGCGGGCGACCAACCTGTTGTAGAGCCCCTTGTCGAGGCGAACATCGGAATACTGCAGGTCCACCAGGTGCAGCCGCGGAGCGGACCAGCCGAGGCCCTCACGCTGTCGGAACCCTTCGAGCAGTCGCAATTTCGCCGGCCAGTCCAGCAGATGCGCGCACTCCATGGGATCGCGCTCGAGCAGGTCCAGCACCATCGCCCACTTGTCGAGCACGTCCAGTGCTCGTGCGTCGTCGCTGCCCTCGGCAGCCACGAACTTCGCCGCCCGCTGGTGGTAGATCCGCTGCAGCGCAAGGCCCGTCAGTTCGCGGCCGTCGGCGAGTGCCACGGCCTTGCGCAGGGTGGGATCGTGGCTGATCTGATGGACAGCCGTGACCGGCCTGGCCAGCTGCAGATCCGACAGGTCGACGCCCGCCTCGATGAGGTCGAGCACGAGGGCCGTGGTTCCCACCTTGAGGTAGGTCGACATCTCCGCCAGGTTGGCGTCGCCGATGATGCAGTGCAGACGTCGGTACTTGTCTGCGTCTGCGTGCGGTTCGTCCCTGGTGTTGATGATGCCGCGCTTGAGGGTGGTCTCCAGTCCGACCTCCACCTCGATGTAGTCCGCTCGCTGCGAGAGCTGGAACCCGGCCTCGTCGCCCGACTGGCCGATACCGACTCGCCCGGAGCCGGTGATGACTTGCCTGGAGGCGAAGAACGGCGAGAGCCCCGCGATCACCGCCGAGAACGGTGTCTCACGCGACATCAGATAGTTCTCGTGCGTGCCGTACGACGCGCCCTTGCCGTCGACGTTGTTCTTGTACAGCTGCAGGCGCGGAGCCCCTGGGACGCTCGACGCGTGCCGTGCGGCCGCTTCCATGACGCGTTCGCCTGCCTTGTCCCAGATCACCGCGTCCAGTGGGTCCCGCACCTCCGGGGCCGAGTACTCGGGGTGCGCGTGATCGACGTACAGGCGGGCACCGTTGGTGAGAATCATGTTCGCCGCACCGATTTCGTCGGCATCGATGACCGGAGCCGGTCCGCTGAACCGTCCGAGATCGAAGCCTCGTGCATCGCGCAGCGGTGATTCCACCTCGTAGTCCCAGCGGGTGCGCTTGGCGCGGGGCACTCCTGCGGCTGCCGCGTACGCCAACACCGCCTGGGTGGACGTCAGGATCGGGTTGGCGGTGGGTTCGGTCGGTGAAGAAATGCCGTACTCGACCTCGATACCGATGATGCGCTGCATAAGTCGAGCCTAGACGGCCGACGGATGCAGTTCGGGGCGCGCCCTGTGCGGACGCGCCCCGAAAACTGCCCAGCGGTGGATCTACAGGTACTGACCGGTATTGGCCTCGGTGTCGATCGCCCGGCTCGCGCTGGCGTTCTTGCCGGTGACCAACGTGCGAATGTAGACGATTCGCTCGCCCTTCTTGCCCGAGATCCGAGCCCAGTCGTCCGGATTCGTGGTGTTCGGCAGATCTTCGTTCTCCGCGAACTCGTCGACGATGGAATCGAAAAGGTGCTGAATCCGCAGTCCGGCGTTTCCGGTTTCGAGAACCGACTTGATGGCGTACTTCTTTGCCCGGTCGACGATGTTCTGGATCATGGCCCCGGAGTTGAAGTCCTTGAAATACAGAACTTCCTTGTCCCCGTTGGCGTAGGTGACCTCGAGGAACCGATTGTCGTCACTCTCGGCGTACATGCGCTCGACGACGCGATCGATCATGCCCCGGATGCACGCCGCGCGATCGCCGCCGAACTCGGCGACGTCGTCGGCGTTGACCGGAAGCGAATCGGTCAGGTACTTCGAGAAGATGTCCTGTGCCGATTCGGCGTCGGGACGCTCGATCTTGATCTTCACGTCGAGTCGGCCGGGTCGCAGGATCGCCGGGTCGATCATGTCCTCGCGATTGGACGCACCGATCACGATGACGTTCTCTAGGCCTTCGACACCGTCGATCTCGGCGAGCAGCTGCGGAACGACCGTCGTCTCCACGTCGGACGAGACGCCGGAGCCGCGGGTACGGAAGATCGAGTCCATCTCGTCGAAGAACACGATGACCGGGGTGCCCTCGGACGCCTTCTCTCGTGCCCGCTGAAAGATCATGCGGATGTGACGCTCGGTCTCACCGACGAACTTGTTGAGCAGCTCGGGGCCCTTGATGTTGAGGAAGAACGACTTCGCCTCCCGCGCATCCTGGCCACGTGCCTCGGCGATCTTCTTGGCCAGCGAGTTGGCAACGGCCTTGGCGATCAACGTCTTTCCACACCCGGGAGGGCCGTACAGCAGCACGCCCTTCGGCGGACGCAGTGAGTACTCTCGGAACAGATCCTTGTGCAGGAACGGCAGCTCTACGGCGTCCCGAATCTGCTCGATCTGTCGACCGAGACCGCCGATGTCCTCGTATCCGACGTCCGGAACCTCCTCGAGAACGAGATCCTCCACCTCGGCCTTGGGAACGCGCTCGAACGCGTAGCCGGCCTTGGTGTCGACCAGCAGCGAATCCCCGGGACGGAGCTTCCGTGACGGCTCGTCCGGGTCGACCGGTCCGTCGTCGTTGACCATGTCGATCAACGGTTTGGCCAGCCAGACCACCCGTTCCTCGTCGGCATGTCCGACGACGAGAGCGCGCGATCCATCCCCCAGAAGCTCTCGGAGAGTGCTGATCTCGCCGACCTGATCGAAGGTGCACGCCTCGACGATGGTCAACGCCTCGTTCAACCGCACGGTCTGTCCCGGAGCGAGCGTGTCGGCCTCGATGTTGGGTGAGCACGTCAGTCGCATCTTCCGACCGGACGTGAACACGTCGACTGTGCCGTCCTCGAACACGCTCAGCAGGACGCCGTATCCGCTCGGCGGTTGACCGAGACGGTCCACCTCCTCGCGCAGCGCGATGAGCTGTTGTCGGGCCTCCTTGAGAGTGTCGAGCAACTTCGTGTTGCGCAGCGACAAGGAATCGACCCGGCCCTCGAGCTCGCGTACCTGCTCGGGGGACTCCCCCAGTTGGCGCCGTAGCGACGCGACTTCGGCTCGCACGGCGTCCAGTTCGGCTCTGGCCGCGGCCACATCCGGATTGTCTGTTGAGCTCATGAGCGACTCCTCCCAGTGACGATCTATCAACGCTACCGGCAGCGGCGCGGAGATGCGGACCGACACCTCGAACGGGGTCGGCATCCACTCTGCTCGGCGGCCTCGAAAGGCCATCCCAGTTCATGTTAGCCTCACCTGACCAATCGATCGACAGACGACGGAATCAGGGGCCTCACCAGTGAAAATGCGTATTCTCTCGGCAAGCGTCGCAGTAGCCGCGGTGGCTCTGGTGGGTGCAGGATGCAGTTCGAGCGATGAATCCGATCACGCCGATCACAATTCCGCGTCGACCAGCGACTCCATGCCGACGACCACCGCCGGGCCGGCTGTCACAGCACCTACCGTCGCCGAATTGCAGACCTCGCTGCAGCAGCTGGTCGCACCGGACGTGGACGCAGCGACCAAGGCTGCGGCAGTGGAGAACGGTCAGGCGCGCCTGACGAACCTGGAGACGATGACCGCCGCACTGGCGAACTACGGAGCGATCACCTTCGAGGTGTCGGAACCGACCGTCGCCGGTGAGACGTCCACCGCGGACGTCGCCATCGCCACTCCACGCGGGACCGCGGCTCCGGCACCGCAGACCTGGGTGCTGATCGATGGCACCTGGAAGCTGTCGGACGCCAGCACGTGCCAGATCCTGGCCATGGGCCAGGCACCCTGCGTCTGAGTCGGCAGCCGAGCCTGCAGCGTCAGCCCTTACCGGAACGACGCTGCGGTTTCGGGGTCACGGTGCCCTCGGCGAGGCGTCGAACGCTGACGAGGAATGCCGTGTGTCCCTGCATGCGGTGCTCGGGGCGAACCGCGAGACCCACCACGTGCCAGCCGCGAACCATCGACTCCCACGATCGAGGTTCGGTCCAGCACTCCTGTGCGCGTAGCGCCTCGACGACCTTGGACAGCTGCGTCACCGTGGCCACGTAGACCAGCAGCACCCCACCGGGGACGAGGGCCTTGGACACCGCGGGCAACGCGTCCCACGGCGCGAGCATGTCCAGGACCACCCGATCGACCTGCTCACCCGGACGATCGACACCGAACTGGTCGACGTCTGCCACGGTCAGGTGCCAGTTCGACGGGCGCTCGCCGAAGAACGTCTCGACGTTCTTCACGGCATAGTCGGCGTGGTCCTGCCGGATCTCGTAGGAGATGACCGTTCCTGCTGTACCGACTGCACGCAGCAGTGAGCACGTCAGAGCGCCGGATCCTGCACCGGCCTCGAGCACCCGTGCGCCGGGGAACATGTCACCCTCGTGCACGATCTGCGCCGCGTCCTTGGGGTAGATCACCTGGGCACCGCGGGGCATCGAGAGCACGTAGTCGGTCAGCAGCGGCCGCAGCGCGAGGTAGGGGGTGCCGTTGACGGAGGTGACGACGCTGCCCTCGTCGGCACCGAGCAGTTTGTCGTGAGTGATGCCGCCGCGGTGAGTATGGAATTCCTTACCGGCTTCCAGTACCACCGTGTAGTGACGACCCTTGCCGTCGGTGAGCTGAACTCGATCGCCCACTCGAAACGGCCCACTGCGGGCGGGACCGGTCTCCGCCGGTGCGTCTGCAGCTGTGGCGTCGGCAGCTGGAGTGGCCTCCGCGCCGGACGTGACATTCGGGTCGAGTTCGATCTCGTCGGTCGTGGCAGTGACCACGTCGTCCGCACTGGGCAGCGATGCGTCGACCGTGGCGTCGAACGCGGCGTCGGCCTCGAATCCGTCGGTCGACGCGGATGTGGAATCACCGGAGGACACAGCGGACCTGCTTTCGTTGCGATGTGACGCTCGGCCTCGATCGGCGGGCGTCGGGGGACGACTCGACGTGCCAGACTACGGCCTTCACCGAAGATGTCGGACCAGCGGCATAGTCTCGCAGTCGTGAGTATTTCCGTGTCGAGCCCCATCGACTTACCTCTTCTCGATGTCGGTGACAGCGCCGACGTACCGCGTTCGAGGTCCGGCAACCGCAGTACCCCGGCTCTGTCTCCTTCTCGCGCAGGTGATTTCAAGCAGTGCCCACTGTTGTATCGCTTCCGTGCCGTGGACCGGCTTCCCGAGGTCTCCACCGAGGCACAGGTGAAGGGAACTGTGGTGCATGCCGCACTCGAGGCCCTGTACGCACTCCCTGCCCGCGATCGAGTGCCCACCACTGCGCGCGACCTGGTGGACCCGGCCTGGGATCGGGTCGTGGCCGAGTCACCCGACATCGCGTCGCTGGTTCCGGCGGACGACCGTCCGGCGTTTCTCGACCGGGCTCGTGCCCTGGTGGACGGGTACTACGAACTCGAAGATCCCACGCACTTCGATCCCGAGTCCTGCGAACAGCGCGTCGAGATCGCGTTGGACGACGGAACGCCGCTGCGCGGATTCATCGACCGGATCGACGTCGCACCCAACGGAATGATTCGCGTCGTCGATTACAAGACCGGACGTGCGCCGCGTGAGTTCACCGAATCCAAGGCTCTGTTCCAGATGAAATTCTATGCGCTGATGATCATGCGCATGCGCGGAGTCGTTCCCGCGCAACTGAAGTTGATGTACCTCGCCGACAAGCAGGAGCTGACATACGCACCGGACGAGGGTGAGCTGCTGCGCTTCGAGCGCATGCTCTCGGCCATCTGGAAGGCGATTCTGGCGGCCGGTGAGACCGGCGACTTCCGCGCCAAGAAAGGCGCACTGTGCAAGTGGTGCGATCACCGGGCACTGTGCCCCGAGTTCGGCGGCACTCCCCCGCCGTACCCCGGTTGGCCGCAGGCGGCTGCGGAGCAGGAGGAGACGGAGCTGTGACGAGTCCGGACGCCTTCTTCGTTCCTGCCGGTGTCGACGACGACGGTTACGAGATCGTCACCGCGACCGAGCACACCGTCAGCCTGTGGGCACCGACGATGCAGCACGGCGCTCCGCCGTCCGCGTTGTTGGTCCGCGCACTCGAGCGGGTCGACGCCAGACCCGATACTCGAATCAGCCGGGTGGTCGTCGACATTCTCGGACCTGTTCCGGTGTCGGACATCACGATTCGCGCATGGACGGCGCGGCCGGGCGCTAATGTCGAACTCGTCGTCGCCGAACTGTGGGCTCGAGGATCAGCGGGGCCGGCGCGAGCGGTGGCGCGGGGCAGCGCATGGCGTATGCGTACCGAGCCCACCGACGACGTCGTGCACGTGGGAGATTCGGTGATGCGACCGGTGAGCGCCGGCGTCGACAGCACCTTCGGCGGACTCTGGACCTCCGGATACCTCGACGCGGTCGAGTTCAAGTTTCTCACCGAGCTCGGCGCAGCGGGGCCCGGTGAAGTGTGGGCGAAGCCGACTCCCGTTCTGGTGCAGGGTGAGTCGATGACGCCACTGGAACGGCTGTTCTCGATTGCCGACATCGCCAACGGTGTGGGTGCGAAATTGCCGATCGAGCAGTGGACGTTCCTGAACACCGATCTGACGGTGCACGTCTTCCGCGAACCCCAGGGTGACTGGATCGGAGTGTCGGCCGAGACGTCGACGGGTCCGGACGGCATCGCCATGTGCGCAGGCACCCTCAGTGACGAACTGGGGCCGGTCGGGCGCATCGCGCAAACAGTGCTGGTTCGCCGACGCGCGTGATCGTGGCGGAACGACGGGCGTTCCGCCACGCACTCAGAACGCTCGGCAGGACCTGATGTCGGAGGCGAGAATGGCTTTCGCGCCCAGTTCCGCGAGCTCGTCCATCACGTTGTTGTGGACCTTGCGAGAGACCATGGCGCGCACGGCAACCCAGTTGTCGTCGACCATCGGTGCGAGCGTAGGTGATTCGATGCCGGGGGTGATCTTGACGGCTTCGTCGAGGATCGACTTGGGGCAGTCGTAATCGAGCATCAGGTACTGCTGGGCGAAGACGACGCCCTGTACGCGAGCGATCAACTGCTTGCGTGCGGAGTCGGTGCCCGGCGTGCCTGCGCGCTCGATGAGAACACCCTCGGAATCGCACAAAGATTCGCCGAACGCGACGAGATTGTTCTGACGCAGTGAGCGACCCGACTCGACCACGTCCGCGATGGCGTCGGCGACACCGAGTTGAATGGAAATCTCCACGGCCCCGTCGAGACGGATCACCGTGGCCTCCAAGCCGCGCTCGGCCAGGTCCTTACGCACGAGATTGGGGTACGAGGTGGCGATGCGCAGTCCGCCCAAGTCCTCGGGTGCCCATTCCTTGCCCGCGGGTGCCGCGTAGCGGAACGTCGACCGGCCGAATCCGAGCGCCAGGCGCTCTTCGACCGCTGCCCCGGAATCGAGAGCCAGGTCTCGTCCGGTGATGCCCAGATCGAGCTGGCCCGACCCGACGTAGATGGCAATGTCCTTGGGACGGAGAAAGAAGAATTCGACCCCGTTGGCCGGGTCGAGGACGGTCAGATCCTTGGAGTCGCTCCGACGCCGGTAGCCGGCCTCGCTGAGGATCTCGGCGGCGGATTCGGACAACGCGCCCTTGTTGGGTACGGCTACACGCAGCATGGAGTTTTCCTTCATCGGTGAGTTCACAGGAGACGTTCGGGCCTTGCCTCACAGATGTCGGTAGACGTCCTCGAGCTCGATTCCCCTACCCACCATCATGACCTGAACCCAGTACAGCAGCTGCGAAATTTCTTCGGCGAGTGCAGCGTCGCTCTCGTGTTCGGCGGCGATCCACACCTCGCCGGCCTCTTCGAGGACCTTCTTTCCCTGGAAATGAACACCTGCGTCCAACGCAGCGACGGTGCCCGAGCCCTCGGGGCGGGTCTTCGCGCGGTCGGTGAGCTCGGCGAACAGGGAATCGAAAGTCTTCACGGATTCGTATTCTTTCACGTCGGTATCCAGCGGAATCAATTCGGTCGAGATTCGAGGAGTCAGGCCGCCCAGGCCCGCCGGACGTCGTCGGCGGTCAGTCCGACCAGACCGTCGCGGATGGTGTATCCCGGCGCTGCCGGAACAGCCACCTCAGACGGGACGACCAGTACCGGGCAGCCTGCAGTATGTGCGGACAGGGAACCTGTCGGAGAATCCTCCACTGCAAGGCAGGCACCGACGTCGACGCCGAGCAGCGCGGCACCCCGCAGGTACGGCGCCGGGTGCGGTTTCCCGAACTCGACCTCGTCGCCGCTGACGGTGATGTCGAAGTAGTCGCGCCCGAGTGTCTCCAGTGCACGCTCGACGAGCCCACGTTCGGTGTTGGTGACCAATCCGGTCGCCAGGCCCATGTCGCGTACGAGTGCAAGAGCATCCTTGGCACCGGGCCGCCACGGAATACCTTCGGCGAACATGTCGCCGACGCGCGTGGTCAACCACTCGCGGCCCTCGGCCAGGTTGTCGTCGGTGACCGCAACCGATGCATTGGCCAGCACTTTGCGCAAGGCGTCTCGCATCGAATTGCCGAGGGTGCTCTCGCGTACTTCCGCGCTGAGTTCGGTTCCCAGTGTGCGGGAGTACTCACCGATGGCCACGTCCCAGATCTTCTCCGAGTCGAGCAGGGTGCCGTCCATGTCCCACAGGACACCGTGCAGGTGGGTTCTAGACATTGAAGTACTTGGCCTCCGGGTGGTGAAGTACGAACGCATCGGTCGACTGTTCGGGGTGCAGCTGCAGTTCCTCGGAGAGCTTGACGCCGATTCGCTCGGGTTCGAGGAGTGCGGCGAGCTTGATCCGGTCCTCGAGATCGGGGCATGCCCCGTAGCCGAACGAGTAACGAGCTCCGCGGTATTCGAGTTTGAAGTACCCCTCGGCCTCGGTGGGATCCTCCGCGGCGACCGATTTGCCGTCGGACAGTTTCAGTTCCTCGCGCACTCGGCGATGCCAGTATTCGGCGAGAGCCTCGGTCAGCTGAACTCCGATCCCGTGCACCTCGAGGTAGTCGCGGTACGCGTCGGCTGCGAACAATTCGTTCGCGAAGTCCGCGATGGGCTGCCCCATGGTGACCAGGTTCATCGGCAGCACGTCGACTTGCCCGGATTCCCTTGCCGCAGTGCGTGATCGGACGAAGTCCGCGATGCAGAGGAAGCGGTCGCGGTGCTGACGCGGGAACGTGAACCGAAAGCGTTCGGGCGCATCGGGTTCGGGCTCGGTGAGCACGACGACGTCGTCGCCCTCCGAAACGGCCGGGAAGTATCCGTACACCAATGCGGCGTGCGCGAGAATGCCGTCCGTACTGAGCCGATCCAGCCAATACCGAAGGCGCGGTTTGCCTTCCGACTCCACCAGATCCTCGTAGGTCGCGCCCTCGCCCTTGCGGGCTCCTCGCAGCCCCCACTGCCCCAGGAACAGGGCACGTTCGTCGAGCAGGCCCGAGTAGTCGGCGAGGGACACGCCTCGGACGATGCGGGTGCCCCAGAACGGCGGTACCGGAATGTCGATGTCCGCGGCGACGTCGGATCGCTCGGGTACCACGACCGGAGCCTCGGCGGCCTTGCGCTTCTCCGCGATGCGCTTCGACCGTTCGTGGCGCTCTTTGCGTTCGGCAGCCTTGGCTTTCGCGGCGAGCGCCTCGGGGCTGTCGGGGGCCGGACCGCCGCCGCGCTTGGTGGTCATGATGGTGTCCATCAAACGCAGGCCTTCGAACGCGTCCCGCGCATAGTGCACGTCGCCTTCGTACACGTCCTGCAGATCGTTCTCGACGTACGACCGCGTCAAAGCAGCGCCGCCGAGGAGCACCGGAAATTGCTCCGCCACGCCGCGGGAGTTGAGCTCGATCAGGTTGTCCTTCATGACCACCGTCGACTTCACCAGCAACCCGGACATGCCGATCACGTCTGCGCGTTTGTCCAACGCGGCTTCGAGAATGGTCGAAATCGGCTGCTTGATACCGAGATTGACCACCTCGTAGCCGTTGTTGCTCAGGATGATGTCGACGAGGTTCTTGCCGATGTCGTGCACATCGCCCTTGACGGTACCGAGCACGATTCGACCCTTGCCGTCGTCGTCGGTGGCCTCCATGTGTGGCTCCAAGTACGCCACGGCAGCCTTCATCACCTCGGCGGACGCGAGCACGAACGGCAACTGCATCTGGCCGGAACCGAACAGCTCGCCGACGGTCTTCATGCCCGACAGCAACGTCTCGTTGATGATCTCGAGAGGCGGCTTCTCGGCCATCGCGGCGTCCAGATCTGTGTCGAGGCCGTTGCGTTCGCCGTCGACGATGCGGCGTTCGAGCCGCTCGAACAACGGCAGCCGACCCAGTTCCTCGGCGCGCGATTCCCGGGCCGATGCTGCCGAGACGCCCTCGAACAGCTGCATGAGCTTCTGCAACGGGTCGTAGCCTTCACGGCGGCGGTCGTACACCAGATCCAGAGCGGTCTCGCGTTGCTCGTCGGGAATCTTGTTCATCGGCAGGATCTTCGACGCGTGCACGATGGCGGTGTCGAGGCCGGCCTGGGTGCACTCGTGCAGAAAGACCGAGTTGAGCACCTGCCGGGCAGCAGGATTGAGGCCGAACGAGATGTTCGACAACCCGAGGGTGGTGTGCACCTTCGGATACTTCTCCTTGAGCTGCCGGATCGCCTCGATGGTCTCGATGCCGTCGCGTCGAACCTCTTCCTGGCCGGTGGAGATCGGGAAGGTGAGGGTGTCGACGATGATGTCCTCGTGGCGCAGGCCCCAGTTCTCGGTGATGTCGGTGATCAGGCGATCGGCGACACGCACCTTCCATTCGGCAGTACGCGCCTGCCCCTCCTCGTCGATGGTCAGAGCGACGACGGCGGCACCGTGTTCCTTGACCAGACGCATGATCTTCTGGAACCGCGAGTCGGGCCCGTCGCCGTCCTCGTAGTTGACCGAGTTGACGGCGCTACGTCCGCCGAGGTGCTCGAGGCCGGCCTCGAGCACGGCCGGTTCGGTGGAGTCGAGCATGATCGGCAGCGTCGACGCAGTCGCCAATCTGCTGGCGAGTGCGGCCATGTCGGCGGCACCGTCGCGGCCGACGTAGTCGACGTTGAGGTCCAACATGTGCGCGCCGTCGCGGGTCTGATCCTTGGCGATGTCGAGGCACTTCTCGTAGTCCTCGGCGAGCATCGCGTCACGAAATGCCTTGGAGCCGTTGGAGTTGGTGCGCTCACCGATCATCAGGATGCTGGCGTCCTGCTCGAACGGCACGGCGGTGTAGAGCGAGGAGACGCCTGGCTCCGGGGCCGGCTGCCGTTCCAGCTTCGTCGCCCCGTGCACCATGTCGGCAACCTGACGAATGTGCTCGGGGGTGGTGCCGCAGCATCCGCCGACGAGTGCCAGCCCGTACTCGCGGACGAAACCGCTCAGAGCGTCGGCCAATTCGGGGGCGGTCAGTGGGTATTCGGCACCCTTCGCGCCCAACGTCGGCAGTCCGGCATTGGGCATCACCGATACCGGAAGACGGGAATGCTTGGACAGGTGGCGCAGGTGTTCGCTCATCTCGGCGGGGCCGGTGGCGCAGTTCAGTCCGATCATGTCGATGCCCAGCGGTTCGAGCGCGGTGAGGGCTGCACCGATCTCGCTGCCGACCAGCATTGCGCCCGTCGTCTCGACCGTCACATGGGTGATGATCGGGATTCGGACGCCGAGCTTGTCCATGGCGTGCTGGCTACCGATGATCGCGGCCTTGACCTGCAGTAGGTCCTGGCACGTCTCGACCAGAATGGCGTCGGCACCGCCGTCGATCATTCCGAGCGCAGCCTCCGTATACGCATCGCGCAGCCGTGCGAACGGGGCGTGGCCGAGTGTGGGGAGCTTGGTTCCGGGGCCCATGGAACCCAGGACGTACCGATCCATCCCGTCGCGGCCGGGTCCCATTTCGTCCGCAGTCTCGCGGGCGAGCCGGGTGCCTTTCTCGGCCAACTCGCGGATTCGATCCTCGATGTCGTAATCGGCCAGGTTGGGCAGGTTGCATCCGAACGTGTTCGTTTCCACGGCGTCTGCGCCGGCCGCGAAGTACTCGCGATGAATCTCGCGCAGCACGTCGGGCCTGGTGTGGTTCAGAATCTCGTTGCATCCCTCGAGGCCGAGAAAGTCGTCGAGAGTGAGGTCGGCGTCCTGGAGCATCGTGCCCATTGCTCCGTCGCCGATGACAACGCGACGTGAAATCGCATCGAGCAGACCGGGCTTGTGTTGATCGGGCATCACTACAGAGTAGTGGGCACCACGGTTACCTCGAGTCGTAGGCTGTCGTGGTGAGTCCCCGAAACCTCGATGATCAGTCCCCGCCCGACGACGGTACCGACAAAATGGACAAATCAGGTGCCGACGCGGACATCCCCTTGGACGCCGCGCTGATCGAGGCCGTGCAGGATGCTGTGGCGAACGCCACAGACGCCGACGCCGACTACGACGAGGACGATCTGAACGACGACATTCCCGAGCTGCGCTCCCCCATACTGGTCGCCGCTTTTGAGGGCTGGAACGACGCAGGCGATGCGGCGAGCGGCGCGGTCGAACATCTGGAGCTGATCTGGGACGCCAGCCCACTGGCCGAGCTGGACTCCGAGGACTACTACGACTACCAGGTCAATCGGCCGACCGTTCGTCAGGTCGACGGGGTCACCCGCGAGATCGAGTGGCCGTCGACTCGATTGTCGGTGTGTTCACCGCCCGGCAGCGACCGTGACGTGGTCCTGTTGCGCGGTATCGAGCCCAACATGCGGTGGCGCAGCTTCTGCGACGACCTGCTCGAGTTCGTCGAGCAGCTGGGCGTCGAAACTGTCGTCATTCTCGGCGCGCTGCTGGCGGACACCCCGCACACCAGGCCCGTCCCGGTCACCGGCACTGCCTACAGCACCGAGTCGGCCGAACAGTTCAACCTCGAGCAGACCCGCTACGAGGGGCCCACCGGTATCACCGGCGTTCTGCAGGACGAATGTGTCAAGGCAGGTGTGCCGGCCGTGTCGTTCTGGGCTGCTGTCCCCCATTACGTGTCGCAGCCACCGAATCCGAAGGCCACCGTGGCGTTGCTGCAGCGGGTCGAAGACGTACTCGACATCGAGGTGCCGCTCGGAGAGCTGCCCACGCAGGCCGAGGAGTGGGAGGAGGCGGTCAACGAGATGACCAAAGAGGACGAGGAGATCAGCGAATACGTGCGCAGCCTCGAGGAGCGTGGTGACGCCGAGGTGGACATGTCCGATGCGATCGCCAAGATCGACGGCGACGCCATCGCCGCCGAGTTCGAGAAGTACCTCCGGCGGCGCGGCCCGGGCAACTTCGGGCTCTGACCCGAACGCACACGAGGAGCCGGGAGCCGGTGAGGTCTTTCTGATGCCGACGTAACGTCACCGCAGCGGTGGCGTCACCCCGACACCGGAGCCTCGTGGGTATGGCCAGCACACCGCGATTTCTGCAAGGCGTCTTCTCCTTCACCGGCAACGGTCTGGACAAGCCCGAGTTGATCGATCCCAGCCTGAGTTTCGTCGTCCCCGAGGGGGTGACGGCTCAGCCGCTGTACTTCCGGGGCGGTAATTCGAGCGATGAACTGGTGGTCGTGACCTTGCTGCGCGACGGCAGCCCGATGCGTATGTTCCCGATGGGGGCCAAGAGCGGCGTCAACATTCCGTTGCGGGTCGTCGAGGACGTCGATCCCGATACCGTGCTCGAGCTGGTGATCGCGGCCCCCGCCGGAACCAACGGAGAGGTCGTCGTCGACTTCGGTCTGGTGCTGGTCTGATGACTGCGGGAAGACAGCGATTGCTGGTGATCGGCAACGGAATGGCCGGTGCCCGGACGGTCGAACAGATCCTCGAGCGAGACGGCAGCTCGCTGTTCGAGATCACGATGATCGGCGACGAACCGTACGGCAATTACAACCGCATCATGCTCTCCCACGTGCTGTCCGGTGAGGCCACCGTCGACGACGAGGATCTCGTTCTCAACCCCATGAGTTGGTACAGCGAGAACGGCGTGACGTTGCACGTGGGCGATCGAGCGGTGTCGCTCGACCGGTTCTCCAAAACAGTTGTCTGCGAAAGCGGTCGGTCCGTCGACTACGACGTACTGATCATTGCCACCGGTAGCAACACGTTCTTCCCGAACATGGACGGTCTGCGCGAGTCCGACGGCAGACTGGCACGTGGGGTGTTCGGATTCCGCACGATCGCCGACACCAACGGCATGTTGCAGATGGCGCAGTCGCGCGACGACGTGTCGGCGGTGGTGATCGGCGGCGGACTGCTCGGTCTCGAAGCAGCGTACGGACTGCGGACGCAGGGGCTGGACGTGAACGTGGTGCACTCCCCCGGGCACCTGATGAACCAGCAGCTCGACGAGCGCGGTGGACGGGTGTTGCGCAACAAGATCGAGTCGCTCGGCGTCGGTGTCCACACCTCGAAGAGAACCACCTCGGTGTTGCGGTCGGACGACGGTACCGTCATCGGCGTCGGTTTCAACGACGGCACCTCGCTGGACGCCGACATGGTCGTCGTGACCGCCGGAATTCGGCCCAGTGTCGATTTCGCCCGCGCCGGCGGCCTGGTCATCGAACGCGGAATCGTCGTCGACGACCAATTACGTTGCGAGGACGAGGGTTCCATCTATGCCGTCGGCGAATGCTGTCAGCACCGCGGTGAGGTGTACGGCCTCGTCGCGCCCCTCTGGGAGCAGGCCGCTGTCCTGGCCGATGTACTCACCGGTGCCGATCCCGCTGCCGCGTATCACGGTTCGCGTCTGACGACCAAGCTCAAGGTGGCCGGCGTCGACGTCGCGTCGATGGGGATCACCGCGCCCGAGCGCGACGACGACGAATTCGTTCAGTTCTACGAACCACGCAGTGGCACGTACAAATCGGTCATCGTGCGGAACAACAAGCTCGTCGGCGCCACTCTGCTGGGCGACATCTCCAAGGCCAACTTTCTCACCCAGGCGTTCGACGAGAAGGTGCCGCTGCCCGACGAGCGCATCAGCATGCTCTTCGACATGGGAACGCCCTCTGCGGCAACAGGAGCCGCGGAGCTGGCAGACGACGTTCAGGTGTGCAACTGCAACGGCGTCACCAAGGGCGCCATCGTGGCCTGCGTGCACGCCGGTGCCAAGAATCTGAGCGATGTGACCGCGAAGACCCGAGCAGGCAAGGGATGTGGGTCCTGCAAGGGGTTGGTGAAAGACATCATCGCGTGCGCATCCGGTGGCGCGGTCGAAGCGGACCCCACCGCAGACCGGTACGTGCCGTGTATCCCGATGACGAAGCCGGAACTGATCGAAGCAATCAGATCGCGGGACCTCCGGGCAGTCTCGCAGGTGTTCACGGCGCTTGCGACCGACGGCGTCGAGGACGCCGCCGCCAAGATGCCGCTGGCGTCACTGCTGCGCACCGTCTGGGGTCCGGATTGGGTGGACGAGCGCGGCGCACTGTTCATCAACGACCGGGTGCACGCCAACATTCAGCGGGACGGCACGTTCTCGGTGGTACCGCAGATGAAGGGTGGCGTCACTACCCCGGATCAACTGCGCAAGATCGCCGACGTCGCCGACAAGTACAACGTGCCGCTGGTCAAGGTCACCGGCGGACAGCGCATCGACCTCCTCGGGATCAAGAAGGAAGACCTACCCAAGGTGTGGGGCGATCTGGACATGCCCTCCGGCTTCGCCTACGGCAAGAGCATGCGCACGGTGAAAACCTGTGTGGGCAGCGACTTCTGCCGCTTCGGTCTCGGCGACTCGACGGCTCTCGGCATCGCGCTCGAAGAGCGGTTCCAAGGCTTGGAGACTCCCGCGAAACTCAAACTCGCGGTCGCCGGCTGCCCGCGCAACTGCTCGGAGGCGCTGTGCAAGGACTTCGGCGTGGTCTCGGTCGGCGAGGACAGGTGGGAGATCTACGTCGGCGGCGCGGCCGGGGCTCACATCCGCAAGGGAGATCTGTTGGCCACCGTGACGGGAGCCGAGGAGGTGATGACAGTGGCAGGCAGATTCATCCAGCACTATCGGGAGAACGCGCAGTGGCTCGAACGGACGTACGCCTGGGTTCCGCGCGTCGGCTTGGAGGAACTGCAGAGCGTTCTGATCGACGACCGTGACGGCATCGTCGCCGGACTCGACGAGCGACTGCAAACATCGGTCGACGGCTACGTGGACCCATGGCAGGACCGCACGGCACCCAAATCGCCTGCGCAGTTCGCACCCTCGCTGCCACTGCTCCCGCTGCCACAGGTGCCGGTCCGATGAGCGTCCCGGTGGGAGCGTTGGAAGACCTGACTCCCGGCGAGGGACGGGCCTACGTCGTGGATGGCAAACAGGTCGCGGTGTTCCTGCTAAGTGACGGCTCGGTGCGGGCGATGGACGCCGTCTGTCCGCACCGGGGCGGACCACTGGCCGACGGCCAGATCGACGGGTCCGTAGTCGTCTGCCCACTTCATCAATACGCCTTCTCTCTCGACGACGGCACCTGCCCGAGCGGCATCGACCCGGTGCGCACCTACCCCGCGGCCGTGGTGGACGGAAAAGTGATCGTGGAGCTGTAACCGGCACGGTCGAACAATTGGCACTCCTACCCCCCGGGTCATTCCGCAGGCTCCCCTCCTCCCACCAGGGTCATTCCGCAGGCTCCACTCCTCCCACCAGGGTCATTCCGCAGGCTCCACTCCTCCCACCAGGGTCATTCCGCAGGCTCCACTCCTACCCCCTACCCTGTTCCAGTGACCGAATCAGGCGAGGACGCACGGCTGGGTGCCGCGAATGCGTTCGTGGAGGAAGACCGTCTCGGTCTCTTCTCGTTCGCCGTCGCCGAGAAAAGATCCGAATACCTGGCAGTACTGCGGGCGTTCGACACCGCTCGCGCGAACTACGTGGTGTTGCTGCACTCGGGCGAGGTCGCCGATCTCATCGCTCGTAGCCCCGGGCGTCACGACGCGCTGACCACACTGGACATCGCACCCCTGCTCGATCAACTCCACACCTGGGGTCTGCTCGAACGCAGCTACGACGGCACCCGCGCCGCGACCCTCGCCGAATACCGCAACCGGCACTTCGTCTACCAGTTCGGTCAGGCCGGCTACAAGGCCTACCGCGCGGTCGAGGACGTGCTCGGTGCGCGCCTGGACGACGCCTCGCTGTCCCGGCTGGTGCTGCCCGAGCTGCTGGCCGACATGCACGAGCTGGCCGAGGCGAACCGTCAGGCCGACGGCGACCGCATCTACCGCAAGCTCAGCAGACTCGATTCGACGTTGTCGGAGATGGCGACCCGCGCCGCCCACTTCTATCTGGTGCTGGGCGACCTGGTGCGCACCACCGAGATCACGCCCGAATCGTTCTTGGCGCACAAGGATGCACTGCTCACGCACATGCGTGAGTTCAGCTCCGATCTCACCCGCTATGCCCCCAAGTTGGCGGAAGCGATCGCACTCGTCGAGAGCACCGGCATCGAGGAACTCGTCGACCGTGCCGCGATCAGCGACGAACGAGTCTTTCTCTCCGTCGACGAACGGCGAGCGGACTGGACCGACCGATGGGCCGGGTTGTCGCACTGGTTCGTCGCGGCCGAATCCGAGCTCAGCGAATCCGAGCGCCTCCGCGAGGGCACGATGAGCGCGATCGCTGCTGTGCTGTCACTGCTGCGGCGCGTCACCGAAACTCGGAAGGGCGGTGTGAGTCGCGAGAGCCAACTGCGTCACCTCGCCGGCTGGTTCGCTGCTGCTCCCACCGAGGACAGCGCACATGCTCTGTTTCACGCCGTGTTCGGCCTCGGCCGACCCCGGCACCTGTCGATGGTCCATCCCGACGCCGACATCATCCCCATGTCCCGATCATGGTGGGAGGCACCGCCGGTCGAGATCTCGCGCACGCTGGCCGAGACCGGACGCACTCCGACTCCCGGCGTTCCAGGGCGGGTACAGCGCAACGACGGCGGCATCAGACGACTGCGCGAGCAGCAACTCGAGTCGCAGCGATCACGCAGTGCCGCGGCGCAGTCGCTCGCCTCGGCCGGAATCCACGACCGCATTCTGAACGAGCAGGAAACCGAAGTGTTGCTGAGCCTGCTCAACGCCGCGTTGACTGCCCGGGTACGCGTGAGCGGACGCACCTCGGACTCGTCCGGATCGGACAGTGGCGTGCGCCTGACGCTGAGCGACAGCGACCGTTCGACGATCGTGCGCACCAGCCGTGGCCGATTGCATCTGGACCGCCTCGCCCTCGACGTCAGTGAGGTGGCCCGCCGGTGAGAGCACGTGAAATCTCCTCGCTCGCTCTGGATTCCTACCAGCGGGCTGCCCGAGTCGCGTTGTCCAACCACCTGGTCACCGCGACGTACCCCGATCGAATCGCGTTACCGCTGCTGCGCAGGTGGGCAACCGAACTGCGTGAGGATCTCCTGGAGCTGTTCGGCTACCGCTTCGAGGTCACCGAGACGACCGCGCGTCTGTTCCCCGTGATCGATCGTCTCGACGACAGTCAACCCGCGCGAACGCCGTCCGAGCGGGTGTTCGACCGCCGCAGGTACGCGTATCTGGCGCTGGCGCTTGCCGCGCTCGGTCGGGCCGGAAACCAGATCACTCTGTCCGAACTCGCCGATCACGTGGCGACGGAGTCGAGTCAGGTGGACGGCGTCGAACTCACGACCGACCGCGCGAGCGACCGAGACGCATTCGTCGACGCGATCGGATGGCTGGCCACGCGTGGTGCGATCTCGCTGGCCGACGGCGACGCCACGGGCTGGGCGAACAATCCGACGGCCGGTGAGGCCCTGTACGACATCGACCGATCGGTGGTCGTCGCGATGTTTCGGCCGCCGCGTGCCGTGCAGCACCTGCGTTCGATTCGTGGCCTGCTGGCCGGCTCGGATGCCCCGATCGATCCCGAGGATTCCGATCTCGGACACATCGAGTCCGGGCGTGAGGCAGACCCGAAGGAAACGCTGCGTGCGGTACGCCGAGCGTTGGTCGAACACCCCGTCGTCTATCTCGACGATCTCGACGGAGACGCACGCACCGCCCTGACCGCCTCGCGCACCGTCGCCGACGTCGAGTTGCTCACCGGTCTCGTTGCCGAGCGTCGCGCCGAGGGCGTGGCCCTCATCGACACCTCGGGACGGTTGTCCGACCACCGCTTTCCCAGCACCGGAACGATCGCTCAGGTGGCGTTGCTCATCGCGGGAGAAATCTCCGATCGGGTCGTGGATCCCGACGCTCCGGCGCTCACAACGCATCCGCTACCTGCGAGCGACCTACTCGTCGAACAGCTGGACGACGCGATCCCCGGCGGCGGAATCTTCGGCGACCTGGCCGATTTCGGATTTCCCGCCGATCCGACGACGGTCGAGAACTCGGCTGAGCGCACACAGTACCCGCTGATCGAGGACAGTTGGCTGGTCTCGGTCGTCGACGATCTCGTGGACCGATTCGGTCGCACGTTCGCGGCGCAGTGGCAGACCGACCGGGATGGTCTGCGCATACGAGCGATCGCGCTGTTGCATCGACTTCGGTTGATACACAGCGTGTCCGGCGGCGTGCTGGTACTGCCGGTGATCGCTCGGTACCGAGACGTGATGGTCAGCGTGCGTGACCGAGCCCCGCAGGACTCGCTGTTCGGCACCGAACAAGCCCCCAGTACCGATCCATCCGAAGTAGAGGCTTGAGCAGATGACCGCACACTCGAATCGCTTTCGGCCCACGCGCGCCGGAATCGTCAACCTGTGGGACTACCGGGATCAGGAGTTCTCCTTCGCCGACGGTCGATTGGTACTGCGCGGACCCAACGGATCCGGCAAGACCAAAGCGCTCGAAGTGCTGTTTCCCTTCGTCCTCGACGGCCGGATCGAACCGCGCCGGCTCAATCCGTTCGCCGGTGAAGAACGAACGATGAAGTCCAACCTGCTCTACCGAGGGCAGGAAAGCGCGCACTCGTACGTGTGGATGGAGTTCGGCCGCGGCTCGCGCGAGGACCCCGAATCGGTGACGGTCGGAATCGGTATGCGGGCGAGCCGTCACAACGACAAGGTGACCCGCTGGTACTTCGTGGCCGACGGCCGAGTGGGCGTCGACTTCTCGTTGTTGGGCTCCGACGACCGGCCGCTCACGAAGAAGCAGTTGGCCGAACAACTCGGCAGCGATGCACTGACCGATCGTCCGGTCGACTACCGCGCCGCGATCGATGCCCGGATGTTCGGGCTCGGCGCGCAACGGTACGACCAGTTGATCAATTTGATTCTGACACTTCGCCGTCCGCAGTTGGCCAAGAATCTCGATCCGAAAGGGTTGTCCCAGGCGCTGACCGACGGTCTGCGTCCCCTCGACGAGCAACTGGTGCTCGAGGCAGCACGTTCCTTCAGCGACATGGAGGAAGTCGGACGCGCGCTGGAGGGACTGGCCCAAGCCGATCAGGCGGCCAGGAACTTCGTGTCGGTCTACTCCAAATACCTTTGCGTACAAACCCGTTCGGACGTCGAACAAGTCTCGCGTCGGCTCGAAGCCGTGACGCACGCGACCACCGCACACTTCGCCGCCGCCGCCCTGAAGGACCGGCGTCTGCTGGAACGGGCGGCCGCAGAGACTCGATTCGACGAGGCCGAGCGTGCGCTCGATCAGGCCGTCGCGGACCGGGAGACCCTGCAGCGCTCGAGCGCGTACGAGGGCAAGCAGCAACTGGACGATCTCGCCGAATCCGCTGCGAAGCTGGAGGTCTCGACGGCGCAGCAGGCCGATCGCGCACGCAAAGCGCAAGCAGAACTGGAGCAGCGCACGGCCGAGGCGGCCCGGGCGGATTCGGCACTCCGGGACTCCGTTGCCGGAGTGACTCGCGCAGAGGACGAGCTGCAGACTGCGGCCGAGGACGCGGGCATCGTGTGGACACCGCTGCCCGGCACGGCGCGCAGTGATCAGATCAGTACCGCGCTTCGTGGGCACGCCGAGGAACGGGACGGCGACGTACGTGCAGTGCGTGAGGCGCTGGCCACCGTCGAGAAGGCGTCGACGGAACGCGCTCGCGCGGAGAAGGCCGCAACGAAGGCGCGCGAGTTGCTCGAAGCAGCCGCGGCTGCCGTCACCGAGGCCGAGGCGACGGTGGACCTGGAGAAGGCGCAGTTCGCTTCGGGCCTGCGGGCCTGGTGGTCGAGCAACTCGTCGCTCTACTCCTCCGCGGGCATCACCTCCGCTGTGTTCGAGGCCCTCGACGCAGCCCTGGCAGGCATCGGCGACGACGACGCCCCGAGCCTGGAATCCGTGCTCGCCGAGCAGACCTCGGACGGTATCGACGCGATTCGCGCCCGGCAGGCACAGGCACGCGTCGACGTGGCCGCGCGCGAGGCCGAGGTGAAGGCGCTGCGGGGCGAACTGTCCCTGGTACGAGCCGAACACGACGATGCCCCACCACCGTTCGCAGCGCGCACCGACAGCCGAGCAGATCTCCCGGGCGCACCGCTGTGGCAACTGGTTCGGTTTGCCGATGCGGTCTCCTCTGCCGACGCGGCGGGGATCGAATCCGCACTGCAGGCCGCGAACCTGCTCGACGGGTGGATCCACCCGACCGCAGACTCCCCCGTCGACGCGACGTCGGAGCAATATCTGTCGCCGCTACCGGTGGCCGCGAGGCCGACCGGGTCGACGCTCGCGTCCGTGCTGGAACCCGAGCCCGGTACTGCCGTCCAGGAATCGCGAATTCTCGATGTACTGAATTCGATTGCATTGCAGCAGGATCGAAACGACCCCTCGGACAGTTCTGTCTCGATAGGCGTCGACGGTCGGTACTGGCAGGGAGTGCAGCAGGGTCGCCACGCAAAACCGGATGCCGAGTACATCGGTGCCACGGCGCGGGCGCGTCGGCGAGAGCAGCGCATCGCCGAGCTCGGTGCTGCGATCGATTCCGCGACAGCCGAACTCGCGACCGCGACCGCCGCCGAGCTGGCGGCACGCGAGCTGGTGCAGGCGTTGAACGCGGCCGCCAAGCAGCTCCCCCGAGTCTCGGCCATCGTGAAGGCGCAACGTGCCGTCACGGCAGCCGCAGGCGCGCTGCGCACCTCGAAAGATGCGTCTGCAGCGGCAGACAGAGAATTCGACCAGGCGATCGCCGACCTGTCCGCGAAAGAGAAACAACTGCGCTCCGTCGCCGTGGCCCATCGCACCCCATACCTGGGCCGCGATGTCGATGCCCTCGCCGCAGCGATTCGCCATTTCGAGCATCAGGGCGCAGCGGTCATCCGTAAACGCAGCGACCACGCACGCGAGACCGAGCGGGCGCGCGAGGCCACCAACCGCCTCGAGGAGGCCACCGGACTGGCCGAGGAACTCGCCGAGGAAGCCGCGATAGCCGACGAGAGCTATCGGCAACAGCTGCAGCGTCTGGAATTGCTGAGCGAGAAACTCGGTGCCACGGCCGAACAGATCAACACCGATCTCGACAACGCGCGCGATCGCATCGAGAAGTGCCGAGCCGAGCAGCGAGCAGCCCGAAAGGCGGACAAGGAAGCCGGCGAGGCGATCGGCAAGGCCGAGGGTGCATGCAACACGGCGCTCGAGAGCCTGCGCGCCGCCGTGACCGAGACCCTGGGTGATGCCGTCCGACTGGCACCGTACGCCCGCAAGGATCTGCTGCACATCCTCGGCGTGCACGAGACGTACACGTGGCCGGCCAGCGACTCGGCGTGGCTGACGGTCGAACAGATCCTGTATCGGGTTCAGCAGGCCGCCGGCCCCGACGACGACGTCCCGGTACTTCCACCGGTGGTGCTCGCGCTGCATTCGGCTCTCGACACGGCGACGGCGTCGGTGAAAGTGAGCGACTCGAGCCGGAAGTCGACACGAACGGCGCTGACGAGCGCACTGCAGGAGTTCGACTCGCAACTGGCCGCTTCCGGTCAGGACTACCGCCTGCAGTGGGACGCACCGGACGGGTTGACGGTGGTACGCGTGCAGGACGAGCAGGGCTATTCCTCGGTCGGAGACTTCGCCGATCGCATCGGTGCGGCCCGGGCCGACCAGGAACTGCTCTTGACCGAGCAGGAACGCCGAATTCTCGAAGACGCGCTGCTGACCGGGTTGGCGCAGCAGATTCACGAGCGCACCGTCGACGCGCGTGAGCTGATCGCACAGATGTCCGCCGAGATGAAGCAACGCCGTATGTCCTCGGGCAACACGATCGGCGTGCACTGGGTGCTCGCGGACAACCTCGACGACGGTGCGCGGGCAGTGTCCAAGCTGCTCGACCGCGATGCCTCGGCGCTGAGCCAGGACGATCTGGCCGCGATGCGCGCACACTTCGCATCGGAGATCAGGATCGCTCGTGCGGCACATCCGGAACGGTCGTATCCCGAGATCCTTTCCGCGACACTGGACTATCGCCGGTGGCGGGTATTCGCGTTCACGCTCATCAGCGGCGACGGCAACGAGGATCGCCTGACCGTCGCTCGTCACAGTGCGCTCTCGGGCGGTGAGCAATCGGTGTCGCTGCATTTGCCGCTGTTCGCCGCGGCGCACGTGATGCTCTCGTCCGCCGATCCGCATTCGCCGCGGTTGCTGGCGCTGGACGAGGCGTTCGCCGGTGTCGACGACAACGGTCGTAGCGAATTGCTCGGACTGAGTGTGCAATTCGACCTGGATCTGTTCATGACCGGTTACGACCTGTGGATCACCTACGCGGACGTCCCCGGTTGCGCACACTACGATTTGGCGCACTCGACCGCCGAGAACACCGTCAGCGCAGCACTTCTGGTGTGGGAGAACGGTGAATTGTTCGCCGAACACGACGGCACCGACCTCGCAGCAGCCCTCGGATCACCGTTGACCCGCCGGGTGCCGACCCGAACGGAAGGTGGGCTGGAGTTTGGCCGGTAACAGTGAGTGGCGAGGCAGCGTCGAATTGGCGGCGCTGCTGGACGCTGCGCGAAAGAAGTTGGAGTCCAACTGGCTTCGTGTCGGCGGCAACATCACCGTCGACCTGAGTGATGCGCCGGAACTGTGGCGTCTGTGCAGTGCCATCTCGAAGTCCAACTCCAGCCTGCACTCTCGGGCACGGAGCACCCGTCTCGATCTCGAGCGGTTCGACGCGTGGTTGAGCCATCCGCTCAACGGCGGTATCGGTCTGATCGACACCCTCGCCGGTCAGGCACCGCTGCAGGACAAGAAGCGCATTGCGGCCGACAAGGCTCAGGTGCGCGCCGATGCGCTCGACCGGGCGCGTGCGGCGCTCGGCGGTGGTACCGATCGCGAGTGGATCGAGCACTGGATCGCGTCGTTGCTCAATCAGGACGGCACCCTCGGTGGCCGCGTCGCCGTCGACGCGCTCGGGGTCGCAACGCAAGTCCTGGCGCTGCTTCCGGTGGACGGGATGTCGCTCACCGAGCTGGCGGAACTGGCCACCGGTGATACCAAGGCCCTCACGGGCGGCGGTGCCGCGAAACTCGTCCTCGATGCATTGTCGTTGCGCGAGAACGTGCCTCGACCCGTCGATCCAGTGGGGATCAGAGCGCTGTGGGAAACGGCAGGAGTGTCGGTCGACGCCGTGTCGAGCCGGGTACTGGTTCTCGGCTACCGCGTCGCAGAGACGCACTCCGTGGCTCGCTGGCTCAACGAAGCAGCCGACGAGGGCGTGCCCTTTCCCGTCACCGTGGACATGCTCGCGCGCGGCCCTCTCACCAACAGCTCGTCGACCGTGTTCGTGTGCGAGAACGTCGCTGTGCTCGCGGCCGCAGCCCGCTCTCTCGGCTCGAACTGTGCCAGCTTGATCTGCACCGACGGTCAGCCCTCGGCCGCAGTGCATCGGCTGCTGGCTGCGCGCGCCCCCGGCACCACGATCGAATGGCGTGCCGATTTCGACTGGGCCGGAATGCACATGGTGACCCGCGCACTCGCCCGGTACGACGCGGTGCCGTGGCGAATGGACGTCGACTCGTACCGCCGCGCACTGGACGCGCGCAACTCGGAAGCACTGAAGGGGCATCCCACGGACACTCCGTGGGACCCGGAACTGGCTGCTGCACTGCGTGATTCGGGACGAGCGGTCATGGAAGAACGCCTGATCCCGGATCTGCTGACGGATCTACGCCTGGGGCTCGCGGACTAACGCAGCGGAACTCCGAGCAGCGCATCGACCGCATCGGCGAAAGTGCCGGGTGCGCTCGCATCCGATCCACCGCGCTCCACTGCGAAACTTGCCCACGCGTCGAGGGCGTCGAGAGCCTTGGGTGTGTCGAGGTCATCGGCCAGATGCTGACGCAGGCGGTTGACGACGTCGTCGGCCGACGCTGCGGACTCGAGCGCCGCTGCTCGACGCCACAGCGCGAGGCGGGTGTGTGCTCGCTCGAGGACCTCGTCGGACCACGGCCGATCCTGCCGGTAGTGGCCCGCGAGCAGGCCCAGCCGCACCGCGGCCGGATCGACGTTCTCTGCGCGGAGCTTCGAGACGAACACCAGGTTGCCGCGGCTCTTGGACATCTTCTCGCCGTCGAGACCGATCATTCCCGTGTGCACGTAGTGCCGGGCGAACCGAGGGTCACCGGTTGCCGCCTCGGCGTGTGCCGCCGAGAACTCGTGGTGCGGGAAGATGAGATCGCTTCCGCCGCCCTGGATGTCGAAACCGGTTCCGATGCGATTGAGTGCAATGGCAGCGCATTCGATGTGCCAGCCCGGTCGGCCGGGGCCCCACGGCGACGGCCACGACGGTTCGCCGGGACGTACCGCGCGCCACAGCAGCGCATCGAGTGAATCGCGCTTGCCCGCACGATCGGGATCTCCGCCGCGTTCGGCGAAGAACGTGTCCATGGTGGGGCGGTCATAACCGGATTCGTAGCCGAACTGCTCGGTTGCGTCGGCACGGAAGTACACGTCGGGGTACTCGGCGTCGTCGACGACGTAGGCAGCGCCGGACGCCATTAGCTTCTCCACCAGTTCGACAACTTCCTCCACCGACTCGACGGCACCGATGTAGTCGTGCGGAGGCACGACCCGCAGAGCCTCCATGTCGGCGCGGAACAGCTCGATCTCGCGCGCACCGAGATCGCGCCAATCCTCACCGTCACGATTCGCGCGCTCGAACAGCGGATCGTCGACATCGGTGACGTTCTGCACGTAGTGCACGTCGATACCCGCATCACGCCACAAGCGGTTGATCAGATCGAACGTCAGATACGTTGCCGCATGTCCCAGGTGGGTGGCGTCGTACGGGGTGATTCCGCAGACGTACATGCGAGCGGTCGAACCGGGGGTGACCGGACGGACCTGGCGATCTGCGGTATCGAACAACCGAAGCGCTGGACCCTGTCCTGGGATTGTCGGGATCTCCGGGCTGGACCAAGAATGCATGCAGCCGAGCCTATCCGAGCCCGTTCAGAAGGCGGGCCACGGTATCGGTCTGCTCGATCGAGGTTCCGGCATGACCGGGCGCGCGATCAGCTGCTGGGCCCGATCCAACACCGCAACGGTTTCGGCCAGCGTTATCTTGTCGACCAGCCGTGGAGCGATGACGGTGTCGAAGGTCTCGACGAACCGCACGACGTCGGCCATCAGAGCATCGTCGACCGCCTGGCCTGCCCACCCCCAGAGAACCGTGCGCAGCTTGTTCTCGGCGTGCAGGCAGATGCCGTGATCCACCCCGTAGACATAACCGTCGAGACCTTCGAGGGCATGCCCACCCTTGCGATCTGCATTGTTGAGAATGACGTCGAGAACCGCCATCCGCTGCAAGCGTGGATCGTCGGCATGGATCAGAGCGATCTCTTCGCCATCGCCGTCGTAGGCCTGCAACACCGGAATCCAGCCCGCCGGAACGAGATCGGGACGGCAGATGTCGACCAGGTCCACGCGGCCCTCGACCCGCTCCTCGGGAGTATCTATCCACTTCTGCACCATGCCGGGACCGAACGGACCGTCGCGCAGCACCGTGGGCGGAATCACGCCCCACCCGAGCGCCTCGGAGATCTCGTACGACGCCACCTCCCGCCCGGCGAGGGTGCCGTCGGGAAAGTCCCAGAGCGGCACCTCGCCGCGCACGGGTTTGTACACGCACCGCACTGCCGAGTCGCCGTCGCCCGCCTCGCACACGAGGGTGGCGTTGGACGCCGAAACCACCCGGCCGACGACAGTCAGCTCGCCGGTCTCCATGGTCTCGCGGCCCTCGAAGGGAGGTAGTTCGACGGTCAAGACTCGTCGACCTCTGTCACCGGACCGAAGGTGGCACCGCGGCGGTAGCCGTTCGTCCTGATGCAGACGTGTCCCTCGGGGGCGAGCGGCAGGCCGCACAGCGGGCACGGCGCTCGGCCGGCCGCCACGACCAGCTCGGACCGCGCTGCGAACTCGCGAGCCTGAACGGGTGTCAGAAACACTCGAACCGCGTCGGGGCCCTCGTCGGTGTCGTCGAGCACGACGGATTCGTCGACCTCGACCTCACTGACGGCCAACAACTCCACCACGACGGCATTGGCGTCGGCGTCCCAACCCAACCCCATCGTGCCGACCCTGAATTCGGTGTCGATCGGGGTCACCAACGGGCTGGTGTCGAGTGTCTCGGCCTCCTCGGTCGGCACATCGGTACCGAAGCGACGCTGCACCTCCTCGAGCAGCAGTCCCATTCGATCGGCCAGCACCTGTACCTGCTGCTTCTCCAACGCGACCGAGACCACTCGGGCATCGTGCACCGCCTGGAGAAAGAACGTTCGGTCACCCGGCTCACCTACGGTCCCGGCGACGAAACGATCAGGGGTGCGAAAAACGTGTATGGCGCGCGGCATTGCACCTCCTAACGACTCGAAAAGCTCCGCGAAACGAATCGCGAACTTCCATTATCGGCCACAGATCGACCGTGGACGGTATTGCTCGCCCTCCAGCCTGCCACCGATCGGGAGATCGGCGGCGAACCGGCATCTCTAGGTGCCCGCGCCGCCGCCCACCACTGCATCGGACGAGTCTGCAACGTCGGGTTTCGCGCCGGCTTCGTCGGACGTCGGCTCTTCCGCCTTCGGCACGAACACGCTCAAGTCGGATCCGGTGTCGTTGGTCCGCAACACGAACGGCCGAGTCGAGGTGTAGCGCACGACGCTGATCGACGCCGGATCGGCAACGATCCGCTGGAAAGAATCGAGATGTGCACCCATCGCATCGGACAGCACCGACTTGATCACATCCCCGTGAGAGCAGGCCACCCACAGCACATCCCGGCCGTGGTGGGCGGCCAGCCGCGCATCGTGCTCCCGTATCGCCTGGACCGCGCGTTGCTGCACCGTAGCCAAGCCTTCGCCTTCGGGGAACACCGCCGCGGACGGATGCTGCTGAACGACCTTCCACAGCGGCTCGGCCAGCAGCTCCTTGATGGTTCGACCGGTCCATTGTCCGTAGTCGACCTCGACGATCCTGTCCTCGACCATCGGAGTCAGCCCCAACCGAGTGGCCAGCGGTTCCACGGTCTGCTCGCACCGCAACAACGGAGAGCGCACGATCTCCACGACCGGGAGGACCCCCAGCCGTTCGGCAACCGCCTGTGCCTGCTCTCGGCCCCGGTCGTCGAGCTCCACCCCTTCGCTCCGACCTGCGAGCGTGCCCGCAGTGTTCGACGTCGAACGTCCATGGCGAAGCAAGATGACTGTCATTGCTCCGAGCCTAACGAGGAACGGTTCACGTAGCCGAGACAACCCCGCCGGCCAGCAGACCCAGAACAACGACACCGAGCACGATGCGGTAACCGACGAACCAGTACAGCGAATGGTTCGCGACGAACTTGAGCAGCCAGGCGATCGAGGCATAACCCAGGCCGAACGCGATGATCGTGGCCACCAGCAGCTGTGGTCCCGACGCGGCGAGGCCGGAGCCGACCGGCTCGAAGGCGTCGGGCAGCGAGAACAAGCCGGACGCCGTGACGGCCGGGATGGCAAGCAGGAACGAAAAGCGCACTGCAGCTTCGCGTTCGAGTCCGAGAAACAGGCCAGCGCTGGTGGTGGCTCCGGAGCGGGACACTCCGGGAATCAGCGCCAGGCATTGAGCGAGGCCCATGACGATGCCGTCCCTGGTGGTGAGTTTCTCGATCGGCCGTTCCTTACGGCCCAGCTTCTCCGCGACGGCGATGACTACGGCGAAAGCGATCAGCATGAACGCGATGAGATACAGATTGCGCGCACCGGTGCGGATCTGATCCTTGAACAACAGACCCAGAATGCCGATCGGGATGGTGGCGATGATCACGTACCACCCCATGCGGTAATCGAGACCCCGTTCTTCTTTCCTGCGCAATCCGACGAACCAGGCCTTGATGATTCTGACGATGTCGCGCCAGAAGAACAGCAGGACAGCGGCTTCGGTACCCAGCTGCGTCACCGCGGTGAACGACGCGCCGGCGTCCTCGTTCCAGAAGACCCCCGACACGATTCGCAGATGCCCGGAAGAGGAAATGGGAAGGAATTCCGTCAGTCCCTGGACTGCGCCGAGGATCATCGCCTGCAGCCACGTCATGTCGATCATGCGGCGCCCCGTCCCAGCGTCGAAGTGGACGATTCGATTGTTGCCGGCGCGTGGGCGAGTGCCCGCCCCCTGGATTCGCGATTCACGGGGACGACCGTACCCGGCGCGGCACTTGCGCACCGAGCGGCGCGGCGCACTACTGTGCACTGGCGGCAGGCCAGTACGAACCCGACGATCACAGGCAAAAGGACATTCGGCACATATGAAGCAGAGATCGGTCGGCACCAGCGGACTTCGGGTGTCGAGGCTCGGCCTCGGCACTCTCGGGTGGGGCAGCGGGACCGATGGGGACGACGCTGCGGCGCAGTTGTCGGCGTTCGCCGAGGCGGGCGGCACCTTGGTCGATACGTCTCCGGCGTACGGCGACGGTCGAGCTCAGCGAGTACTCGCGGAGTTGCTCGACGATGTGGTTCCTCGGCAGGACTTGGTGATCAGCAGTGCCGCGGGGGTCGGTTCGCGGTACGGCCGATATCACGTCGATTGCTCGAGGCGCGGACTGCTCGGTCAGTTGGACGCAACGCTGCGTGAGCTCGGTACCGACTATCTCGACCTGTGGCAGGTGGCCACGTGGGATCCGATGACCCCGGTCGACGAGGTGGCGGCGACACTCGACTACGCCGTCTCGAGTGGACGGGTTCGCTACACCGGTGCCCGCGGGTATCTGGGCTGGCAGTTGGCCACGGCTGCCGGTGCGGCCGGTATCGGACGGATCGTGTCGACGCAGGCGGAGTACTCACTGTTGGCCCGTGGGATCGAGGACGAACTGGTTCCCGCCGCCCTGCACCACGGCATCGGCATCCTCGCGGCGGTTCCCCTGGCAGGTGGTGTCCTGACGGGTAAGTACCGCAACGGGATTCCGGCCGATTCGCGCGGGGCCGACGAGCTACACGCCGACGCGGTGAATGCGTACCTGACCGACTCGGCGGTAGGTGTCGTCGATGCGGCGGTCACGGCCGCCGATGGCCTTGCCACCTCTCCCCTGGTCGTCGCACTTGCGTGGGCTCGTGATCGTCCCGGGGTGAGCAGTGCGATCGTCGGTGCCCGCGATCTGGCCCAGTTGATGGGTGCTCTGATGGCCGAGGAGCTCGAACTGCCGGCTGCCATCACGTCGGCCCTGGACGACGTCAGCGGTTGATCGCAGGTGCTGCTCGGCCTGGGGTGAGGTCAACCGAAGGTCGGGCAGGCTAACCTATGGTCGTGATCGTCAAACGCCTCGCCGCCGCGCTGCTGACGGCCGGACTGCTGGTGTCGTGTTCGGTGAACAACTCCGCGGCCCCGGACTCCGGCACGATCGGCCCCCGCACCGCCGTCGTCGACGACCCTGATCCGACGCCCATCGCTGTCGATCCGGTTGCCGAACTCCCGGTCACCGTCACCGGTTTCGACGGCGTGCCCGTCACCATTTCGGACAACAGCAGGATCGTGGCGGCCGACCAGTACGGCACCCTCGCCGAAACGGTGTTCGCGCTCGGACTCGGTGACAATCTCGTCGGGCGCGACACCTCGGCGTCGTTTCCCGCGGCAGCAGACGTACCCGACGTCACCCCTACCGGCCACTCGCTCAGTGCCGAAGGCATTCTCGCGCTGTCGCCGACGGTCGTCCTGACCGACACCAGTATCGGCCCGCGCGCTGTCCAGGATCAGATTCGGGCCGCGGGAATTCCGGTCGTCTACTTCGACCCCGCTCGAACTCTGGCCGGGGTAGCAGGACAGATCGACGCTGTTGCGGCGGCTCTCGGGGTTCCCGACGCCGGTTCCGCACTCGCGCAACGGGCAACCGAAGAGATTGCCGCCGCGACACAGAACGCGCCTCGATCCGACGCGTCGCTGAAGGTTGCGTTCTTGTACATGCGTGGTCCGGCGATCAAGATGCTCGCCGGTCCGGGTTCCGGAGCGGACGCTCTCATCGAGGCGATCGGTGCTCGGGATGCAGGGGTCGAATCGGGTCTGACCGAACAGTTCGTCCCGGTGACCAGTGAGGCACTCATCGCTGCGGCACCCGACGTGATTCTCATGATGACCAAGGGGCTGCAATCGATCGGCGGGATCGACGGGCTCGAGCAGATACCCGGTATCGCGCAGACTCCCGCCGGCCAGCAGCGTCGGGTGGTCGACATGGACGACGGCACCGTTCTCAGTTTCGGTCCGAACACCGGAAAGGTGCTGGCTGCATTGTCGAAGGCCGTCTACGAACCTGCCTCATGAGCGACGTGTCGTCTGCACGGTCGCGGTCGGGTACGACGCGAGTGGTCTCGACGTTCGTCGCGCTGGCGGTCGTGCTGATGGTGCTGGCCTTGGTGTCGGCTGTCGTCGGGCAGGTACCGACGACTCCGGCGGAAGTGTTGGGGAGTTTGACGCATCGGGTGGGCCTCGACATCGGCCCGCTGCCCGCTCACCCCAGCGGCGAGGTGACCCTCTGGCAGGTCCGGTTTCCTCGGCTGACCCTCGCGATGCTCGTCGGTGCCTGTCTGGGATGCGCGGGTGCACTGCTCCAAGGTGTGTTCGCCAACCCTCTCGCCGAACCCGGTGTCGTCGGCGTGTCGTCGGGCGCGGCTGTCGGTGCGAGCTCGGTCTTCGTCCTGGGCGGCAGCTTTGCCGGGGTCTGGACCGTTGCGCTCGCAGCCTTCGTGGGCGGACTCGTCACCACGATTGCGGTCTACTTCCTGGCTCGCAATGCCGGCCGAACCGAGGTGGTGACCCTCATCCTCACCGGAGTCGCCGTCAATGCGTTCGCGGGCGGCGTGATCGCGTTCTTCACGTTCGTCGCCAGCCCGGCCGCTCGCGACCAGATCGTCTTCTGGCAGTTGGGATCCCTTGCCGGTGCCACGTGGCAGTCGGTCGCGGTGGTCGGTCCGCTGGCCTTGGTCGGGATCGGAGCGTCGTCGATGATCGCCCGCCGACTGGACCTGCTCGCACTCGGTGAGAACGTGGCGCGCCATCTCGGCGTGAACGTCGAGCGCCTGCGTCAGTTCGCCATCGTGGTCGTCGCAGTGCTCGTCGCGTCCGGAGTGGCGTTCACCGGGATCATCCTGTTCGTGGGTCTGGTGGTACCCCACGCCATGCGCATGGTGCTCGGTCCGGCGCACCGGGTACTCATCCCTGCCAGCGCACTCGCGGGAGGCGTGGTCCTCCTCGGGGCCGATCTCGTCACGCGGACGCTCGTGGCGAACGTCGACCTTCCGCTCGGGATGGTGACCTCGTTGGCGGGCGCACCGTTCTTCTTCTGGCTGCTGCGCCGCACCCGGGCTCGTCAGGGCGGCTGGGCATGATCGGGAAGTTCGGTGGACACCGTTCCGACATTCCTGCCGACCCGACACCGGGTTCACGCACCCTGGTCGCCGTGGGGGTCGGCGCACACCGCGGTGACCGGGCCGTTCTGAACAACGTGCATCTCGAGGTCGTCGTCGGAGAGATTCTGGCTCTCGTGGGCCCGAACGGGGCGGGTAAGTCCACGTTGCTGTCGGTCCTGTCCGGAGACACCGAGCCCAGTTCCGGATCGGTACTGCTCGGCGAGAGACCACTGTCCCGCTTCCGGCCGGTCGACCTCGCGCGACGACGCGCCGTGCTCCCGCAACAGCACGCGATCGGGTTCGCATTCACCGCCGAGCAGATCGTGCGGATGGGCCGAGCTCCGTGGACCGGAACGTCGGCGGTACGCGAGGACGACGCGCAGGTGGCCGCCGCCATGGCCGCCTGCGACGTGTCCGAATTCGCCGGACGTCCGTTCGGTTCCCTATCCGGCGGTGAGCAGTCCCGAGTCGCGTTGGCCCGTGTCATGGCACAGCGCACCGCCACGATCATGCTCGACGAACCCACCGCGGCGCTCGATGTGGGACACCAGGAGTCGGTGATGGCCGTGGTGCGTTCACTGGCCGCGTCCGGTCGTGCCGTGGTTGTCGTACTGCACGATTTGGGTCTTGCTGCGGCCTACGCCGATCGGGTCGCGATTCTCGACGCAGGCGAGCTGGTGGCTACGGGACCGCCCCGGGAGGTTCTCACCGCCGAGCGGCTCGGCCGGATCTACCGACACCCGGTCGATGTCTTCGACCACCCCGTCACCGGTGAGCAACTGGTGATCCCGAAGCGGGGGGCTGGAGTGAAGCCTGCGGAACGACCAGGGTTCAGAAACCCTCCAGCGCAGAGTTGACGCGATTGAAGAAGGCCCGGACTGCCGTGTCTCGCAGTGACACATCCGACAGCTGCTGAGCGTGAGCGACTGCGTCACGAACCACCCCGATGATGCTGCGTTCGTCGGTCAGATCGATCTCGGTGACCGAGTGCTCGGCGACGGCGTCCACTTCGGTTCGATCCGGCACGGCCGTCACGACATCGGCCCGATAGATCTTCACGTAGAGCGTGCTGCGCTGCACTCTGAACGCGAACGCGCGTCCGTCGTCTGTTCTGCCGAAGCCGTTGGCGTGCGTACCCGCATTCACTTCCTCGACCACGAAGTGCGTTCCTTCGGATCCCACATCCGCTCCCATGTCGTGCTCGTTCACGAATTCGATGCCGATCGAACACGCTACCGTCTCCGCGCCCCCGACGAACGGCACCGAGTCCCGGGCTGTCGATTTCGCCGAGTTCGACGCGCGCTGGTACAGATGTGGCAGCGCCTTACCAGGGGCAGTCACCACAGGAAGTAGGTTCGGTTCCATGCGAACACCGTCGGCACGTACGGCCAGGACGGCAGTGGCGTCCGCGCTCGCCGTCGTCACACTCGTCGGTTTGGGTGGCTGCTCGAGCGAGGACGAGAACGCCGACGAGATCTCCGTCGAGCCGCAGCCGCCTGCCTTGTCCCCCGCGACTGCAGTGGCTCCGGCCGGAGTCGTCCGCGCCTTCGCTCCCGTGGACGCACTGACTTTCGATTCTGCAACGCGCACTCTGGTTGCTTTGACCGACGCGTCGACCACCGTGAGCCTGGTGGACGGGGAGGCGTCGAGCGAGCCCCGCGTGGTGGATCTGGGCGGATCCGCTGCAGAGCTGGTCGCCGGACGCGACTCGAGTGTCTTGGTTCCGATGGACGGAGTTCTCTCGCGAATCACCGTGGCAGACGCTCAGCGCACCGATACTCCGGTCGACGGCCGGACTCTGTCGGCTGCCGATCTACCCGACGGCACCACGGCGGTGGGTGACGCCACCGGGCGTATCCGCATTCTCGACGCCGCCGGAAAGGTGACGAGCACGGTCTCAGGACCGGGCGTGACCTCGGCCGACGCGTTGGCCAGCACACCGGACGGTGTCTCGGTACTCGATCGCCGCCAGACCTCGATCACCGATCTGAACCTCGACGACGACACCCTCGGTGTGGCCCTGCGCGCGGGCGAAGGCGCCGCAGAGATGACCAGCGACGAGTACGGACGACTTCTGGTCACCGACTCGACCGGCACCGAGCTGCTGGTCTTCACCTCGCACGATCTGCTGATGCGGCAACGGTTTCCGGTCGGGTCCGCGCCCTGGGCGATCGCCTACGATGAACAATCCGGTATTGCATGGGTCACCTTGCCGGCTCGCAACGAGGTGGTCGGGTACACACTCGACACCGGAATTCCGGTCGAGGCGCAACGGTTGCCCACTGTGCGACAGCCGAACTCGGTTGCCGTCGACGCGGATACCGGCGATCTGTACGTGGGATCGGCGACCGGGGACGGGCTGCAGCGCATCCCCGCCGCGGGCCGTTGACCTGCTGAATCGGCAGGAGACGGTACCCGCAGGAACGACCCTCGAGAATGGTGGAGGCACGTGAACGCACACGAGAATTCGATGCCGGGCCGAGCGAAGATGCCCGTCGGGTGGGAGGTGTCCCCGTCCGACGACTGGGAGTACGTCCCTCTCCGGTTGCCACCGGACGTCACTCGCGTGACCGCATCGATGCGGCTCGCGATTCAGGCCGAATTCGGCGGCTGGGAGCTGTCTCGGGTACGTCTGTACACCGACGGAAGTCGCCGCGTGTTGCTCAAGCGCAAGAAGACCGCACATCATGTGCCGGAGCCCGGAATCTGACCGGCTCGACGGCAGCACCGATCGACTCCGAACAACGACCCTGAAGTACCGACCTGAAAGAAGACCGTGGGAGACCGTCTGTACCGCGTCCTGTTGCGCCTGATGTTCCTCGTATCACCGGAGAGGATTCATCACCTCGCGTTCGGTGTTCTCAGGGCTGTTGCGGCGCTTCCTCCGCTTCGTAAGCTGGCAAGTGCACTGTTCGTCGTCGACGATCCGCGGTTGCGTTCGACGGCGTTCGGCATCGAATTTCCGGCCCCCCTCGGGCTTGCCGCCGGGTTCGACAAGAACGCCGATGGTATCGATGCGTGGGCCCCGCTGGGGTTCGGGTTCGCCGAGATCGGCACCGTGACTGCGCAGGGTCAACCCGGCAATCCGACGCCTCGGCTGTTCCGGCTGCCTCTCGACCGCGCGATCATCAATCGCATGGGCTTCAACAACCACGGTGCGCAGTACGCGGCCGCGAAACTGCGTTCGCGCAGAACACGGATTCCCATCGGTGCGAACATCGGCAAGACGAAGATCGTCGAGCCGGCGGACGCCGCCGCCGATTACACCACCAGCGCCCGGTTGCTGGGGCCCCTGGCAGATTTTGTCGTCGTCAACGTCAGCTCCCCCAACACGCCGGGTCTACGAGATCTGCAGGCCGTCGAATCGTTGCGGCCGATTCTGGTTGCCGTGCAGTCGGTGGTGTCGGTGCCGGTTCTAGTCAAGATTGCGCCGGACCTGTCCGACGAGGACATCGACGCCGTCGCTGATCTGGCTGTCGAACTCGGCCTCGACGGCATCGTGGCGACCAACACGACTGTCTCTCGCGACGGACTCCGTACCGACGCGGAGGCGGTCGCGGCCATCGGTGCAGGCGGGCTGTCCGGTGCTCCACTGCAGGCTCGCTCGCTGGACGTCATTCGGCGCCTCTACCGCCGGGTCGGGACGCAGCTGACGCTGATCTCGGTGGGAGGAATCGAAACGGAAGAGCAGGCCTGGGAACGTATCGTTGCCGGTGCGTCCCTGGTGCAGGGATACACCGGGTTCATCTACGGCGGACCGCTGTGGATCAGGAACATCAACCGTGGTCTGCTGTCCCGACTCGAGCAGCACGGATTCGCTCGTCTGGCCGACGCAGTGGGTTCGGAGAACAAAATCTGACCGCCCCTCGTCGTGGGGGGGGGGGGGGGGGGTGGGGTTCGGGAACCACCCCCACGAGAGACCAACCACAGCGCGAGGGGTGGAGGGGGGAACCGCC